>CALGVF010000374.1 GCA_937920115.1 uncultured Clostridia bacterium | reverse complement strand
AAATTTTATTTTGTATAATTTTTGTATATTTTCTGCCCGAGGGATTTTAAGTCCCTTGCGTCTGCCTATTTCGCCACAGTAGCATTGCTTTCTTTATCTTTTCGGCGTTTTAATACGCCTTTCTTTCTCGTAAATTCACGCCATTAAACGCAATTTACCCGCTTATTATAACATTCAACCGACTCGTTGTCAAGAATTTTTTACTTTATCCCGTTTATTTTCTTTTTTATTCGGCAACAATATTTTTATCCGTATGTACCTCGGACAAGTATTTCGACAACGTTGTCCGTCATAACGGCAAAACAGCCATAAGGAGGGCTTATTCTATGAATCCGTTTAAAGAAAAATCTAAAAAACCTGAGGAATACCTCGATTCTATCGACAATCTCTTCCCGAAACCTTACGACAAAAATTCCACTTCGCCTTACACTAAAACGCGAATTATTCTCGCCTGCGGAGCGGAATACGAAGCCAACTGGCATTCCCATCAGATGCTGAGAAATATCGCCGACCTCGACGTTCGTCGCAATATTTCGCTCGTTCGCTTCCTCGAAAAACAACAGCAACAATATCTCGCGCAGTTGAAGCCTGCCGACGAGTCGATTTTGGAAACGACTATCGCCTATGAACAACTCGCCGTAGACCTCACCGCCGAAATGGCTCAGAAAGAAAAGAATTTCAACGTTAAAAAGGCTCTCGATTTCGCCCTTTTGGAGGACTTCGACCACCTTTACCGCTACGCCGATTTACTCGACAGCGACTACGGTATTCACGCCGAAAGACTTGTCGGCAAGTACACCGAAATTACTCCCGGCAGACCCACGGTCGCCCATCACCGCCACCCGATAGACAACGTTAAAGGTTCGATTAACGCGAAAAACAACGATATTCGCACCGTCCTCAACACTATGATAATCACCGCAGCCGAACAGCAGACTATGAACTTCTATATGAACGTCGGTTCGCACTATATCAACGAAGCGGGTAAACGCCTTTACGAGGAAATTTGCCTCGTGGAAGAGGAACACGTTACGCAATACGGTTCGCTTATCGACACTTCTTCCGATTGGTTCGAGTGTTCAGTTCTCCACGAATACGTCGAGTGTTTCGTCTATTGGTCGAACTATATGACCGAGACGGACGAACGCTTCAAAAAGATTTGGGAATACAATTTCGAGAGCGAACTTTCCCACCTTCACGCGGCGGTTAAAATGCTTGAAAAGTACGACAAAAAGAGCTTTGAAGAGGTAATTCCTCACTCCGATTTCCCCGAACCGCTTGAACTGAAAGAGCATATAGATTACGTTCGGGAAATACTCGCTTCCACTGTTCAATACACGGGGAAATTAGCCGATTATCGACATATAGGCGAACTTCCTGAGGACGATAGGTACTTTTTATACAACGCGAGATTCAATTCGCCCGTTAAAGAAACACCCTCGCACAGGGTGATTTCCGACTATATCAAAAAGCACGGAAAGGACTATCGATTCGAGGTGAAAGAGAACCCCGTTCCCGCCCTGCGTAAAAGAGATTCGGACAATATCGAAGTGGGAATATCCCCGTCGGCGGCGAAATGCGGCGAGTTTAAAAAAGCGTAATTAGAAATATATAATTATGAAATGCCGTCGCAAATGCACGTGCATAGAGATTTAAATTAACAAATTGTAAAACTCGACTTTTAAACAGTCGAGTTTTCTTTTTTACTCGAAAATACTTGATAAATTTTTTCTTTATGATACACTGATTATGCCAAACCAACTGAATAAATTATGCAAGGGCTATTTTTATCTTTTGAGATAATTATATTCTTTTTGCGTTATGTCCATAATGAATTTGATAAAAATGCAAATTCCTACTGGATATAGCGTAGAATTGTTCTTGCTTTTCAGTTGGTTTGGCGACTATCGGAGTTTGCGTTTTTTGTGCGTCTACTTCGGTAGACGCACTTTTTTTTATTTGTGGAGGAAAATATTATGGGATAAAAAATTAACACCGTCTTTTATTGAAACCGTAAGCCAATTATGCTGTGACGCTTTGAACATAGCATTAACGTAAAAACAAAATTAAAATAAATGAGGTAAAGCAAATGTATAGTAAATCAAAAGCAACGAAAACAATTTTAAAATCAAGTAGTCTGATTCTGATATTATGCATGTTAATATCATTTGTCGGGTGCAAAAAAAAGATTTCCGAACAGAAAGCAGTCGGCGTTTGGTGGAGCGTTGAAGACCAATATCTTTCACATTATGAAAAAATGTGTTGTAGAAGACTTTTATTTAAAGACGATGGTACTTATATTTCAGTCTTGGTTTCTATTGGAGATAATGAATTGATATCCTCAGAATACGGAACTTGGGTAATTGAAAAAGGTGAGATAGTTGTTTCAACTACAAATTTACCATATACTACAACGTCTACATACACTTATGACGGAAAAAATCTTAAAAACGGTATATGGACATACGAAAAGAAAGACTAAATTATAATCATTTAATAATATATTATTGGAGAATTTAAACATGTTTTGTAAATTTTGTGGAGAAAAAATAGAAGGCAACGATATATTTTGCCCTAAATGCGGAGCAAAATTAAACATTGAAGAACAAACGGATAACATCTTAAATCAGGTCGTTGATATAGACGACAATAGTTTTAGCGAAAAAGAAAAAACCGTTAAAAAAATATCAGACAAATTGCTGAACATTGTACAAAAAGTGATTTTTGGTTGCTTAATCACAGGCATAATAGGAGTTACAATTTTTTTGGGTATAGTATCGGTAGGTTTGATTGTTTACAATCGAGTGTATTTGTTTGACGGCTATGATTTTACAAAAGTATTATCTATCGTAAGTATTGTTTTAATGTTAATAGGAGTATGTGGTATTATTGCAAAATGTTTATTGTATTTCATATTCAAAATTGGACAATTTCCTAAAACGATAGTAAAAAGAGTATTATTAGTTTCTTTAACAATTGCTTGCTTAGGGTTTTCAATATGGGGTTTTGTAGATTGTAGTAACAATTCAAAACATAATTCCGGTTATAACCCATCAAGCGGAGGTTCAAGCAGCGGAAATGGTGATTCTACCGTAAGCAAATATATAGGACTTTCTTTAAATGTAACACAAATTAAAAAGAGTGGAAGTTATACATATGTTTATTGTAGTATAAAAAATGTAAGCGACCTATATGGTAATGCTACAATGTATCGATATGTACAAGTAAAGGCTGTTTTTAAAGACAGAAAAGGCTCTATTCTGGATACGGATTGGACATATGCTGTTGATTCTGCCTGGCTAAATTCGGGCGAAACAAAAACTTTTTATTATATGGTGCGAAATACTAATGTACAATCGGCAGACTTGTATATTATGTAAATATAACTTTGCAAAACAAAACACCATTCCCGTTTTCGGGACGCCGAGGCGTCGTCCCCTACGGTGTTACTAAACACTTGCCCTATGCAAATATAACCGTCGCAAACGATATAACTTATCGATAGATAAATATAACTTTGCGAAGCAAAATATTACTCAACTCACTTTCTCATTTGAAGGTAAATTGTATCCGACAAATAAGCATATCGCAACGATAGCTTCCTCCTTCGGGGGAAGTGGATTGACGGAATGAAATGGAAGTCAAGACGATA
>CALGVF010000373.1 GCA_937920115.1 uncultured Clostridia bacterium | reverse complement strand
TTGACCGATTCACTCGCCGTAGAATTATTCGAATGAACGTCGCAGTCCGCAACGCTTGCAGCAGTAAGAGCCTCGGAAAACTCGCGTTTTCTGTCCGTTCTCTCCGCATAAACATCATCTTCGGCAAAGTCGTTATCAACTCCCCCTGCAACACGCCAAGACATTTCGTCGCTCTCATTTATTCCATTTGACATTGTCCTATTATCATCCATTTGCAAAGTCTTCCAATTTTAATCATTATCACGGAGGCAGAAAACACCATCCAACTCGGAGATGTCGTCGCGAATCCCCGTTCTCCATTACTCTTAAACATTATATATTCTTTCACGGTCTTTGTCAAGCGGAAATCACACGTTAATCGAATTATATGCCCGCATATTGCATTTTTTTGCAATAAAAAATGAGTTCGGGCGTTCCAAACTCATTATTTTTACCTCTTTTTGCCAAATCGTCACAAGGCTGTGTTTCATTGGTGCCGTCGTTCCGACCGCCCTGCTCAAATGATAATTCAACTGTTATAAAAGAGCGTTTACTGCCGAATAAACTTTGCTCCTCAACTCGTCTATCGTACCGTCGTTTTCAATGATAATCGACTTATTGCCGCACTTATTGCTCTCGTAATCGAATTGATTGTCAATCACTTTTCTGACTTCCGCTTCGGTTTTTCCGTCCCTTTTCATAGTCTCCGAAAGTCGCAAATCGAGTCGTCTGTGAACGACAAAAACGTTATCAAACTCGGTTTCGTAACCGCGTTCAAACAACAACGGAACTTCGGCGAAAAAAAGCGGCTCGACTCCTTTCGCTCGTCTGAAAATTTCATTCATTATCCTCGGGTGCGTAAAATCGTTAAGCCTAGACAGTTGGTTTTTATCCGAAAAGACAATCGCCGACAAAGCCTTTCTGTCGATAGTTATACGCCCGTCCTTTTCAATCGGCGGAATTTTCATAAGTTCGCATATTTCTTTTACGAACTCCTCGTTTAAAAGCAATTCGCTATACGCCTTATCTGCGGAAACGACCGTATATCCCATATCCCGAATAATCTCCGAAACAGTCGATTTTCCGCTGCCTATTCCGCCCGTAATCGCTATTTTTTCCATGGATTCAACCTCGTTTTGCGTAGTTACTTCGCGTCGTACCACCTGTCGCCGCATTCGGTTTCGACGGTAAGCGGAACGGACAATTTAACGGCGTTTTCCATTTTATCTTTGAGTATTCCGAGAACTTCGTTCACCTCTTCCTTGCAGGCGTCGACAATCAATTCGTCGTGAACCTGCAATATGAGTTTCGATTTAAGCCCGCGTTTTTTCATCTCGGAATGAACGCTTAACATCGCGATTTTTATAATATCCGCGGCAGTTCCTTGAAGGGGCATATTCATAGCCGCCCTCTCCCCAAACGAACGCAGATTGAAGTTAGGCGAATTTATCTCTCTGATATACCTCTTTCTACCGAGCATCGTGGTGACGTAGCCGTGTTCCCTCGCGAACTCCACGTTTTTGTCCATATATTCTTTTACGCTCGGGTACATTTCAAAGTATTTCTTTATATACTCTCCCGCCTGTTTGGGTGAAATTTTGAGTTGTTCGGAAAGTCCGAAATCGGAAATACCGTAAATAATTCCGAAATTAACCGCTTTCGCACTCTGTCGCATATCTTTCGACACTTCCGCAAGCGGTACTCCGAAAACCTGCGAAGCGGTAAGAGCGTGGACATCTTTTCCCTCGTTAAATGCTTCTATAAGTTGATTACAGCCGCTGAAATGAGCCAAAAGTCTGAGTTCGATTTGCGAATAATCCGCTCCGACTATCTTCCCGCCGTCGAACGAAGAAACGAAAAGTTTTCTGAGTTCTCTGCCCTCTTGTTCCCTGACGGGAATATTCTGCAAATTAGGTTCTTTCGAGGAAAGTCTGCCCGTCGATGTGAGCGTCTGATTGAAGCAGGTATGAACAAGCCCCGTTCCTCTTTCCACAAGCGGCTCGAAGCCTTTTATATAAGTCGAATACAGTTTCTGAATTTGTCTGTACTTCAAAATTTCCGCAACGATCGGGTGTTCGTCTTTAAGTTTTTCAAGAATATCCGCACTCGTCGAATATCCGTTCTTGTTCTTTTTGCCCGATTTTAAACCGAGTTTTTCAAAAAGAATAACGCCGAGTTGTTTCGGGCTGTTAAGGTTAAATTCACAGCCCGCGAGTTCGGTTATTCTCTCGGTCATGGCTTTAAGTCTGCTCTCGTAATTCTTCTCGGCTTCCTTTAAAGCGACTTCGTCTATCTTAAAGCCCGCCCTTTCCATATCAAATAAAACGTCGCAAAGCGGAAGTTCTAAGTCCTTGTATAAGTCGATTAACCCCTCTTTTTTCAATTTATCGCTCATAATCGAATGTAAACTCAGAAGAGCCGTGGCGGGTTTTGTCTCGTCAAGGTCGTACTCTTTTATAACGTCGGAAAGCGAATCGTCCTTACCGCTGAAATCGACGAGATATTTCTCTATCGACACGTCGTCGATTCGCGAGTCGAAAGAAAGACCGTACTTATACAGTTTTGTTTTAAACGCTTTTTTCGACCACAAGACGATGTTTCTGTCTTTATCCTCCATAAGCGGCTTTATCAATTTCAGGGCTTCTTCAAAAGAAACGCCTTCCTCGAAGAAGTTTTCGGGAATTTTCATAAAACACTCGGTTTTGCCGTCCGAAACGTAAAAGTCGTTTTCATAGACTATCGCTATCGTGGATTTTTTATCGAAATTCGGCAACTTGTCGCCGTGTTTTATAGCGATAAGTGCGGCTATAAGTTGATTATCGTCGATTTTCGGCGTATTATCGCCCGAGTGTTCGGGTTGAAAAAGAGAGTCCTTTTTAAGCAGATTTTTCAAATCGAGGTCTGAAAAAAGAATTTTAGTCTCGTAAGGGAAAGGAAACTCGAAAGTAAGGTCGTCGAGAGTGTAAGGAATTTCGACGGCTGTATTTATAGTCGCAAGCGTTTTTGAAAGGTTTGCAATTTCCCGAGACGATTCGATTTTTTCGCGAAGTTTACCGCTGAGCGTATCTACGTGTTCGTAAAGATTTTCCAAAGTGCCGTAGGTTTTTACGAGGTTTAAAGCGGTTTTCTCGCCGACGCTGGGAACGCCGGGGATATTGTCCGAACTGTCGCCCATAAGACTTTTGAGGTCTACGATTTGCGGCGGAGTAATTCCAGTCTTTTCGGTAAAATTTTCGTTGTTATAGATTTCAATATCCGAGATACCTCTTTTAGTGAAATAGACGGAAGTATGCTCGTTCACGAGTTGAAAACTGTCCTTATCTCCCGTAATTATTATCGTAGGAATATCGAATTTACGCGAAAGCGAGCCTAAAATATCGTCCGCCTCGATAGACGGCTGCTCGTATCTTGCAATACCCATAGTGTCGAGGACGGTTTTCAAAAGGTCGATTTGCGGACGAAGGTCCTCAGGCATAGGTTTTCTCGTCCCCTTGTAATCGGGGAAAAGGTTATGTCTGAAAGTCGGCTCTTTTCTGTCGAACGCGACGAGAAGGTACTTCGGATTTACGTCGCCGATAAGTTTCACGAGCATATTGACGAATGCGTAAACGGCGTTTGTGGGCGTTCCGTCCTTTGCGGAAAGGGGCGGAGTTGCGTAAAACGCGCGATTTATTAAACTGTTACCGTCGATGAGAACGAGATTATTCATAAAAATTCCTTTTTTGTTGCTTAAAATCGTTGATTTTTACGTTTGAATATGTTATTATAATAAAGCGTTGATTATATTATTGCATAAAACCTTGAAAAAATCAAGCGAAGAGTGTAAAAAGTAATCGACGAAGGATAAAAAATGCCGCTGTGGTGGAATTGGCAGACGCGCGGGACTCAAAATCCCGTGGTAGCGATACCGTGTCGGTTCGACCCCGACCAGCGGCACCA
>CALGVF010000372.1 GCA_937920115.1 uncultured Clostridia bacterium | reverse complement strand
GCCTGCCACCTCTCCCGTTTCAGCGGGAGAGCAAACCTCAAAGAGGAAGGCAAGAAAAATAGCGATATTAGCCCGTTATTTGAAATAGAGGGTATCTGCTGCAAAACCGAAACAGATTTTATTTTTTTCAGCCATATTATTTTTATGCAGCCTTTTGTTTAACTGCGTTGATTTTCGTCGCCTGCTCCTTTATCTCGTCGCCGTCAAAGAAAAGCATTTCTTCATCGAAATCGTCGTACTCTTTATTGAAAACGATATTTCCGCTCGAATCAATCGTAATCGTTATGGTTCCTTGAATGTCCGTTCTGTAAACGTCGGACTTACAAGTAATAACGTTGTCTATCGTCTCTTTGTTCGGGTGATGATATTTGTTCGATACTCCGCATGAAATAACTACGTTTTCGGGCTTAACGAAATTAAGAAAATCAATCGTAGACGAAGTGTTGCTGCCGTGATGTCCTAACTTTAAAATATCGCAATCGGCAAGTTTGGCGTCCGCTTTTTCAACAAACAATTTCTCGACTTTCTTTTCCGCATCGCCCGTAAGCAAAACCTTTTTACCGCCGTATTCTATCATTATGATAGCGGATAAATTATTCGCTTGCTTCAAATCATTGAAACTGTTTAAATCTTCGATATATGGCATCATAAAGTCAACCGTATACTTATACGTCCCGCCGTTTTTAACGTTAACGCTATTTGTAAAATCAGAACTGTCGCTGAAAAATTCCCACTCGCATTTCTCGTTGTATACAGAGTTGAGATAGTCGGCGTAAATGTTAGTCTTGCTTTTGCTGTCTATTATAACGCCCTTGTTGAATTCATCCGTAAGGCTCGAAACTCTGTCCGAAGTCGATTTCAGATACGGACGATAAGACCTCAAAATTTCGTACTGTTCGTAAACGTAAGGCATATTGTCTATATGATCGGAGTCGGGGTGAGTCGCAACGCAATAATCTAAGGTTACTTTCTTATTTCCTTTCGTCAGATATTTGTCGATTACCGCTCGATTTTCCTTATTTTCGCCCGCGTCGATAAGCATATTTTTGCCGTCGGGAAAAGTAATAAATATACAATCGCCCTGCCCCACGTCCAAAAATTTTATCGTTAAGTTCTGCAATTCGTCGACCGTAGTCTCTACGCCTACGTTGTTCTTATCTTTCTTATCCGAAAAATCGAAACTGAACCCGTTTGATATAAACAAAACGGCGACGACGATAATTATAATCGCAATAACAAATATGTAGTAATATTTATTTTTGGAAAGCCTCTTTTTCCTCGCTTTCTTCTTATTAGATTTCTTATATTCTTTCGCGTCCATTTATAGCACCTTTATAACCGCAACTTTCAGATATAAACTTTCGTCGTAACCTATAACGCACGCATGGTCTTTGCTTTGCATTCTGAGTTCGACGAGTTTAGCCCTTACGCCGCTTTCGATTTCGCTTTCTTTAATCATTTGCAAAAACAGATTGAGGGTTAAATGCTGAGAGCAACTGCAAGTGACGAGATAACCGCCTTTTTCGACGATTTTTAGCCCGTTTACGTTAACGTCCTTGTAGCCTTTATAGCCTTCTTTTACCGTGTCGGTAGACTTAGTGAATGCGGGCGGGTCGAGAACGACCACGCCGAATTTTCTCTTGTCCTTTCTGTACTCTCTGAGTTTCTCGAAAACGTCCGCGACTTCGGTTTGTATCGTAAGAGAGTTCAATGCGGCGTTTTCCTTTACGAGTTCAACAGCCTTTTCGCTGATATCGACCGCCGTGACCTCTTTCGCTCCGTATTTAGCCGCGCAAAGCGAAAAACCGCCTTCGTTACAGAAGCAATCGAGAACGGTTTTACCCTTAACGTAGTATTTCAGATTGTCTCTGTTCTCTTTCTGATCGAGGAAATAGCCCGTTTTTTGCCCGTTTTCAAGGTCGACAACCATTTTCAGACCGTTTTCGACTATCGTCACCTTAGGGATAAAATCGCCGTAAATAACGCCTTTACGCTTTTCAAGCCCTTCTTTTTCTCTTACGGGTACGTCGCTTCTTTCGTATATTCCCTTCGGGGCGAAAACTTCTACGAGTATTCCGATAATTAGTTCTCTTATCGTCTCCATACCGAGAGATAAAAATTGAACCGAAAGATAATCGCCGTATTTATCGACGATAAGTCCGGGGAGAAAGTCGGACTCGGCGAAAACCGCCCTGTAATTGTCCGAATATCCGAGTTCTTCTCTCGCCTTTACCGCCTCTTTTACCCTTGCAAGGTAAAAATCTCTGTCGATTGTTTCGTTTTTTAAAGTAAGTATTCTGACTATAATTTTCGAGTGGTGATTTATCGTACCGAGACCTATAAACCTGCCGTCGAAGCCTCTGACTTCCGCGACCGACCCTTGCGAGTCTTTCCCCTCGATTTTCTGTACTTCGTTGGCGAATACCCACGGATAGCCGTTTAAAATTTTCTTTTCTTCGTTTCTTTTAAGATATACGGTATACATTTTGTTTACTTATTTACGCAGTTTTGCGAGACCGCCTTTGGAAGTCTCTCTGTATTTGTTGCCGAGGTCTCTGCCCGTCTCATACATCGTGGCGACAACCTCGTCAAAAGTTATTTTTCTGCTTCCCGTAAGGAAAGTTGCGAGCGTAACCTCGTTTAACGCTCTTAACGCCGCAACGGCGTTCCTCTCGATACACGGTATCTGAACAAGTCCGCAAATCGGGTCGCAGGTAAGCCCTAAATGATGTTCCATCGCAATTTCCGAAGCATATTCTATTTGGTCGATATCCATTCCGTAAAGACTTGCGACCGCCGCAGACGCCATAGAACACGCCACGCCGACTTCGGCTTGACAACCGCATTCGGCTCCGCTTACGGAAGCGTTTGTTCTCACGATATTCCCAATAACGCCCGCGACCGCCAACGCTTTCAGAATTTCCTTTTCGGGAACGTCGTTTTTGTCTTTCAGATATTTAAGCACCGCAGGCAAAACGCCGCATGAACCGCAAGTTGGAGCGGTTACAACCTCGCCTCCGCCCGCGTTGTTTTCAGAACAAGCGAACGCGTAGGCACAAACTATCCTGTTTTGTCTCGCGACGGGCGATTCGTTCAAAGCGTACTGCTCGAAAAGAGTTTTCGCTTTTCTCTCGGTATTGAGACCGCCGGGAAGAACGCCCGAAGCCGAAAGACCGTCTCTCACGCATTTCTGCATTGCGTTCCAAACTTCCGACAGATAATCAAACAGGTCGGGTTCGTCGAAAACTTCGACGTACTGCCATAATTTCAGGTTGTTTTGCTTACAAAACTCCTTGATTTCGGCAAAAGAATTATGAGGATATAAGTCTTTCGCTTTATCGTATACTTCGCCCTCGATTTTTATTTCGCCCCCGCCGATACTGTAAAAAGTTTTCTCGGCAACGATTTCGCCGTTTTTCTCGGCTTGTATTTTCATAGTATTGGGGTGAAAGAAATTGCCCTCGGTCTCGCCGAAAATTACTTCGGTTTTATCCTTTCCGAGCGTTTCTTCCACGACTTTATCGGTGAGATGTCCTTTGCCCGTAGCCGACAACGAGCCGTAAAGGGTTACGACGTATTTGTCGGCGTCGCCGCATTCGGTTTTGAAAATTTTACAGGCTTTTTCGGGTCCCATAGTATGCGAACTCGACGGACCTCTGCCTATTTTGTAAAGAGTTTTAAGAGATTCCATATTTTTCTTTCAGGTTTCTTTCAAGTGTATCCGCGGCAATTTTACATATCTCGGGACAAGGTCTTTTCTTTCTGTATTCTTCCGTTCTGACCGAAGGGTCGTCGGATGATAATTTTATCGTACCGCCTAAAAGGTCTCTACAAATAAGCGAGCCGTTTTCTTTTTTAAATTCGTCCGCAAGACTTCTTATGAACGAGTAATGTTCGGCTTTCGATACTCCGTTTTTGCCGTCGAAACCGACTAAAAGTCCCGCTACCGCACAGATACCCGAGAACGCTCCGCACACCTCGCGAAGCCGTCCGAAGCCACCGCCGAACGACGACATTGTTTTGACTAAATCGTCGGCTTTATCGGGAAATAAATCGGCAAATGCAAGAATAATCGCTTGCGAACAGTTATATCCGCTATTAAAATATTCAAACGCTTTATCTCCTCTTGACATAGTTTCACCTGTTATGATATAATTTTTTATATGTTTAAGATAGTGTTTAACGACGGACTTACGCTGAAAACGGTCGAGAACGGCGTCGTAAAAAGTTACGAATCCGAATTTCACTCGAATTATGCGGAAGCCGCAAGAAAAGCCGCGAGAGATTCCGAATGGAAAACGAAAGGAGCGGGAGCCCGTTTTATGGGCGTAGGCGACGTTTACGATACGGACGAAGCAAGCGGCGATATTTCGTATTTCAACTCGGTAGATTTTTTAAATTCTCCCGACAAAATCGTATATTCTATAACCGTAGACCAACTCTCGGGAATAATCACGAAAGACCTTACGAGCGAAAAAGACAACGAGGGGCATATAATTCACTCCCGCGAACTCGTCTTTAACGGGGCGTTTCCCGACAAAAACGGAAAAAGACTCGTAACCTGCGTAAAAGACAATTTCGTCAATTCCCACCTTGCGGTTTACGATATAGATTCGAGCGACTATATGACCGTCACCGACGGAGACAGTGTCGATTTCGACGCGGTATTCTCCGCTCGCAACGATTCTCTCGTCTATTTCGCTTCCAAAGGAGCGGGCAGGAACAGCCGAGGGGAATTTGTCAGATATTCGCCGTCGTCCGTTTATACCTACGATTTATTCGGCGGCGACGTCGAAGAGATTTTATCGGACGAAAAAAAGTCGCTCGTAAAACCCAAAGACGATACGGACGGCAATTTGTATTACATAATTCGCCCCGAAAAAGAGAACAAACGCAGCGTTTTCGGAACGCTTTTGGACGTTTTGCTTATTCCGTGGAAACTCTTTAAAGCGATTTTCTATTTCTTTGAACTCTTCACCACTATGTTTACGGGCAAGGGTTTTTCGGAAAAATCGAACAACCCTGCGAAAACGATGGATAAGTCGCCGAGGGAGATAGTCATAGAGGACAATCTCATAAACGCGAACGAAGAATACAAGAAAAACCTGAGACACAAAGACAATTTCGCAGGCATCGCCCCGTGGTCGTGGCAACTCGTAAAGCGAGACCGAAACGGCAACGTTACGCCCGTTAAAAACGGAGTTATCGACTACCAAATTTTAAGCGGCGGTCGGATAATCTACACCAACGGAAAACATATCGTTTTAATCAACGCCGACGGCAAATGCGAAAAACTCGCCGACGCGACGCTTTGTACGAAACTTTCGGTTATAGAATTTTAAATTTTTACTTTTACGCCTTTTCCCTCTCGGGAAAAGGCGTATTTTAGTATTTTAATCTGTTCAGTTATCTTTTTTAGACTGAGCCTCGGCAACAGCCGCTCTGATTTTTTCTTCGATTTCTTTTGCGATTTCGGGGTTCGCGGCAAGATAATCTTTCGCTTTATCTCTGCCCTGAGCGATTTTCTCGCCGTTATACGAGAACCACGAGCCGCTCTTTTCGAGAATTCCGTATTCTACGCCGAGATCGACGAGACAACCCGTCTGAGAAATTCCCTCGCCGTAAATAATGTCGAATTCCGCCGTTTTGAACGGGGGAGCAAGTTTGTTTTTGACAATCTTCGCTTTCGTTCTGTTACCGAACATACCGTCGCTGTCCTTTAAAGCGTCGGCTTTTCTTACGTCTATTCTTATAGACGAATAGAATTTCAACGCCTTGCCTCCGGGGGTTACTTCGGGGTTGCCGAACATGATACCGACTTTTTCTCTCAACTGATTGATGAAAATTACGCAGGTTTTCGATTTGTTGGTGATACCCGTGAGTTTTCTCAACGCCTGAGACATAAGTCTCGCCTGTAAACCGACGTGACTATCGCCCATATCCCCTTCGATTTCAGCCTTGGGAGTAAGAGCGGCAACCGAGTCGATTACTACGACGTCAACCGCTCCGCTTCTTACGAGGTGTTCGGTTATATCGAGAGCCTGTTCGCCCGTATCGGGTTGCGAAACGTAAAGGTCGTCGAGATTTACTCCGAGTTTGCCTGCGTAAACGGGGTCCAAAGCGTGTTCCGCGTCGACGAATGCCGCAACGCCGCCCGCTTTTTGAGCCTGAGCGATTACATGGAGAGCAACCGTCGTTTTACCCGAAGACTCGGGTCCGAATATTTCGATAATTCTTCCGCGAGGTAATCCCCCTATTCCGAGAGCCAAGTCGAGCGTGAGGCAACCTGTCGGGATAACTTCTATCCTTACGTCCGCCGAACTCTGCCCGAGTTTCATAATAGCCCCCTTGCCGTATTGTTTCTCAATCTCTTTTAAAACGAGGTCGAGGGCTTTTTGCTTTTCTTCTAACATACTATCTCCTTATTTTACAATTTTTTTATAGTTTTTATCGCAAGTAAAAGAGCCTCTTCGGTTCCTTTTCTTATTACTTCCTCTCTATTGCCGCTGAAATTATATTTGTAAGCCTTAACGCTGTTCTTAGTCGCCACGCCTATATAGCACAGCCCGACGGGAAAATCGGAGTCGTCGGAATTCGGTCCCGCAATACCCGTCGTAGATACGGCGTAATCTACCATGCCCGTTCCGATAAGACCTTTCGCCATTTCTTCCGCAACTCTTGCGGAAACGGGTTTATCGTTTTCGATTGCCGAACGGGAAACGTTAAGTCTTTTTTCTTTCGCGTCCGAATCGTAAGCGACGATACCTTCGTAAAACACTTTGCTTGCCCCCGAGACCGAGACGATGCGAGCGGAAACGTTGCCGCCCGTAAAGGACTCGGCGACCGATATTTTAGCGTTTTCTCGTTTCAGAAGTTCTACGAGCGTTTCTTCGGGCGAAAGTTCGCCCTTTTCGATTATCATTCGGCAAACACTTCCTTGTTCTTAACG
>CALGVF010000371.1 GCA_937920115.1 uncultured Clostridia bacterium | reverse complement strand
TTTCTTTTACTTGCCACCGTTTACCTCCGTAGTCGATTCGACGGACTCGGGGGCTACCATTTCGGGTTGTTCCCCGTCGTCCTGCTCGGCCACCATGATAAGGGCGATTACCACCGCCCCGACCGCCAACGTGAACGCTATGCCCTGCCACGTTCTCAGCCATTCTATTATTATGCCGATTTTGGGTATACGCTTCGTCATTTTGCCCGCTATCTGAGTTATGAATATCGGGTCGGGGTCTTCGCTTTCGTTCGCGTCGCCCTTCGCGTAATATTTTTCGCCCTCTATGCGGACTATTCTGTGCGTTACCGAAACGTTGTCCGCGGCGGGGAAATAGGTTATTACGTCTCCGACTTCGTAACTATCGCGTTTTTCGATTATTATTGCGTCGCCCGCGTCTATCGAACCCGACATCGAGGGGGTCGCGATAACTAAAAGCGATTTTCCGAATACCGACGGTATCGCCGACTTTTTAACGTACTTGTCGTAGGCGAGAGCCGCCGCCACGAATACCAATAAGGCTATTAACGCTCCGAGGAGAACCTTGACCGTCACGGAAATTACCGCAAAGGCGGATATTCTGTTTTTTTCTTTTGTTTGCATATCTTTCGGTCTCCCGTCGCTTTTTAATAATTTTACACCTTCACCGCGGCGTTATTTACGCCTCTTCGGCAATGATTTCTATGTTTATAAGGTACTTTTCGCCGAGAACTCCCACGATTGTGTCTTTCTCGTCGTCGCCCTCGAACGCCCATTCCCATTCGAGAATAATCGCCCGAGCGTTGTTGCCCTTTATGATAAAGTCGCTGACCTCGAACCCGTTTTCGATTTCGGTCTGAGTAAGTAACGTTCCTTCCGAATACGCCGAATACTTGATTTCGGGAAGCGACTCGCTGTTTGCGTAGTTATATGTGAATCTGATTTTGCATTTAAGGTCAGCCGAGTGCGGGTCGGTTATCATAAACATATACGTTCCCTTGTCGCCCGGACTGATTTTGTCTTTTCCGAATACGTTCAGTTTTCCCGTCGCTCCCCACGTTCCGTCCGCGTCTACCACGGTGAAGTCGGGGACTATCGGTTTGTTCTTTTCGTATATAAACACGAAAAGCGAAGTAGCGGAAACTATAAGCAGCAGGAGGAGCAAAATAATTATAAGAACGGAATAATTCCGTTGTATTCTTCCTACCGCGACCCCGTTATCGTATAAATACCTTCCGTCCGTCGCAAACGCGCCAACTTCCTTGATTTTGTCGGATCTGACGCGTTTGCACGAGGCGAAACAAACATGATTTAAGTCGTACAGTTTATCCATACGCAAAAAGCACATTAACTTGCCGCTTTTTTTATCGACGACTTTTTTGCCGCCTGCGAGCGGTTTTACGGAACCTTTGAGAGGTTCTTTTGTGAATTGCGTATCAGTCTGCATTTTACGACTCCGAACGGGGGCTACCCGTTTTTATTGTTTAGTTGTTGGTGTCACCCTTAACCTGAGTTACAGAAACCGAAAGGTTGAAGTTAATTGTCGTGGAAGTTCCTTCCGCTTTCGTGTAAGTACCGTCGGTAGTAGTTGCGGGAGTATTTGCAATCGTTCCGAGGAAAGTGTCGAGAGCGTCGTTTCCGCTTTCAAAAGCCCAAGCCCATTCAAGGGTATAAGTTCCTGCGTTAGCGTAAGTTGCATTTGC
>CALGVF010000370.1 GCA_937920115.1 uncultured Clostridia bacterium | reverse complement strand
AGGTGGCAGACGAAGTCTGACGGAGAGGGGGCGTCCGCCGCCGAGGCGAAGTGGCTTTTGCGAGCAACACGAGCAAAAGACGAGAGAGGTCACAAATAAAGCCATATTCGCACTTCGGAAATATAAATTTTTTAACCGACAAAACGGCAACCTAATCCGTCAAAACGCAATCGCTTGCAACAACTCTTTTTTCTTTACTTTTTCACCGCTTTATGCTATTATTTACTCGCAAAAAAATAAAAATTAACCACAGGTAATTGCGTTAGAACTCGCCTGTGGCTAAAAGGAGATAAAATATGATTATTTCAGACAATGTTAAATATATAGGCGTTTTCGATACGAAAACAGACCTCTTCGAGGGTCAGTACAAAGTTCCCGACGGAATTTCTTATAACTCTTACGTTATTATCGACGAAAAAATCGCCGTTTTAGATACCGTGGACAAAAATTTCGGCGACGAATGGCTGAATAACCTCTCCGCGGTTCTCGGAGATAAAACTCCCGACTATCTCGTCGTACACCACATGGAACCCGACCACAGTGCGAATATCGCCCGCTTTATGAACCTTTATCCCGAAGCGACGATAGTTTCGTCCGCCGCCGCGTTCAGAATGATGCAAAACTTTTTCGGAACGGCGTTCGAAAGCAGAAGACTTCTCGTAGGCGAAAACGACGAATTGCCGCTCGGCAAACACACTTTAAAATTTATAGCCGCTCCCATGGTACATTGGCCCGAAGTCCTTATGTCCTACGAAGTGTCGGAAAAAATACTGTTCTCCGCAGACGGTTTCGGAAGATTCGGTTCGACCGACGAAAACGACGATTGGGCGAACGAGTCCCGCAGATATTATATAGGAATAGTCGGCAAATACGGCGTTCAGGTACAGGCGGTACTCAAAAAAGCCGCCGCCCTCGAAATTGCGAAAATCTGCCCTCTGCACGGACCCGTTCTGACGAAAAATATCGGCGAATACGTTAAATTGTACGATATATGGTCTTCTTACGCCGTAGAGACGGACGGAACGGTTATCGCCTACGCTTCCGTTTACGGCAATACCGAAAAGGCGGCGAAACTACTCGCAGGGAAACTTGAAAGCAAGGGCGAAAAAGTCGAAATCTACGACCTTGCGAGAACGGATATATCGAAAGCGGTCGCGGCGGCGTTCAGATACGGAAAACTCGTACTTGCTTCGATAACGTACAATACGGACGTATTCCCGTATATGAAAGATTTTATAAATCACCTTACCGAACGCGAATTTAAAAACAGAACGGTAGCGTTCATAGAAAACGGTTCATGGGCTCCGACGGCGGCAAAGACTATGAAAACTATGCTTGAAAAGTGTAAAAATCTCGTATTTACCGAAACGACGGTAAAGATTACGTCGGCGTTAAGCGAATCGAGCGAACAGCAAATAGAAAAACTTGCGGACGAACTCGCAACGAA
>CALGVF010000369.1 GCA_937920115.1 uncultured Clostridia bacterium | reverse complement strand
ATCGGCTTCGTCCGACGATATAACGGTCAGTTTGCAACCGCCGTAAAGATTTACGCCGTCCATTTTGGCGGCATATTTAAAGGATCCGTCTCCGAATACGGGAGAATCCGCCGCTTCCGCCGTTTTGACGTATCCTTTGGCGGATATTCCGAAAAGGACAAACGAACAAATCGTCGCCACCGCAACAAATACGCCGAGTATTCTTCTGAAAAAATTTTTACTCATCTCGTCACCCCAAAAGTATCGACCTTATAGACGCGATTTCCTCTTTCGTCACGCCTATTTGCCTGACGAAATTCTCGGTTTTTTTCGCCAAAGTTTTGCCACTCTGCGAGTTTATGAAACTATATATACCCCTGACGTTCGCAAGGATAAGTTCATACTCGTTAGCCGCTCCTCTTTGCCCCTCGACCGACAGGAACGACAACATATGATTGCGTATCAAAGTCTCTTCTTCGACCCCGCAAAGTGCTTCGAGAATGAAAGCGAGCGTTCCCGTACGATCTCTTCCCAAAGAACAATGGAAAAGCATCGGATAGTTGGATTCGTCCGCGCAGGCTTTCAATTCGTCTCTGAACGCATCTCTGTAATCTTGGCTCCCGTTGATTGCCGTTTCGTGAACGCTGTTCGCATAATACGCGCCCCTGATTGCGATAACCGTTATATCGTCTCCGAACGGAGAAACGATACCCGCTTCGCTCGGTCCTCTTAAATCGAGGTCGGTTTTTATTCCGAGTCTTTTTATCGTTTCTTTGCCTTTTGCGGTGATATCCTCGCCTTTCCCCGAGCGGAAAAGCATACCGTATTTCAGAATTTTCCCGTCGACCGTAACCGAACCGCCGAGGTCTCTGAAATTAGATACCCCTTCGACTGAAATTGCTCTTACATGCCCCTCGGTTGTAAAGGAATAGACTTTTGAATCCTTTTGACTTCCGTCCTCGTAGGCGACCTTAACTTTCCAATAATAGTTCCGATTCGGCTTTAAATCGTTAAGGTCAAGCGTATTTTCAATGCAAACATACTT
This sequence comes from uncultured Clostridia bacterium, assembly GCA_937920115.1. GTDB lineage: Bacteria > Bacillota > Clostridia > Christensenellales > Borkfalkiaceae > UBA10281. The sequence goes on along the minus strand of CALGVF010000369.1, from coordinate 2,334 downwards.
ATCCGAGTTTTTAAACGTCAGATTATCGGATACCGACACCTCGTAGTACGCGGCGTTTTCGGCGTTCCATTCAAGCCTTACGGACTTTTGTCGTATCTGTTCGCCATTTCCGATAAAGTTGGCAATGTACGAATAATCGTTGTCGTAAAACTCTTTTACTTTTTCGTTGTCAATGTCGATAACGGATTTTTTCATAGGTTTCACCGTCTCTATAACGTCCGCCTCGCTTTCCGTGTGGGCGTCGTTCGTCGCATTTGTAACTTCCGCAATCGCACTGCCCGAAAAAACGCATATTCCCGACAGAACGACGCATGCAAACGCGGCGACGGTTTTCAAAAATTTGTTTCTCATTCTTTCCTCCGAGTACTTTCTAAATAGTTTTTACAAACCTGAAAAACTATTCTCAGCAAAATTATATCATACGCAAGCGTTGTTTACAATACCCTTAACCGACCAAAATTTGTATTATTCCGACTTTCTCGCAATAAAAAACGGGCGAACGTAAACGTTCTCCCGCAATTTTATATCGGACAAGAATAATGCCTGTCCCGAATTTATCTGTTCATACAAGTCTCTATTATCTCTATAATTTCGGGTATGCTCTCTTTACAATCGTTTTCTATCCATTTATCGACTATTCCGATAAGCCCCTTGATATAAAACGAAACGAAATAGGGCTTCGCGTTCTCTTTTATGTCGTATCTGTCCATTATAGGACTGAAAATGTACTTGTACATATAGTCGAACGTTCTCTCCCACCTGAACAATTTAACATGCTGCAATACCGTTCGATACAGCCGCTTGTTTTCAAGAATGAAGTTCAGATAAGGTTCGAGATATTTCGGCGTTACGAGGTACAGCTCGGTTAAGTCCGCCTCGCGAATATGCTTGGCAACCCCTTGTTCGCCGCTCGCCATATTAAAGTCGTCCGCTTCCTGCATTCTGAGGTAGAAATTCTTTAAAACGTACTGAGCGGTTTCCTCCAAAAGGTCGGCAAGCGTTTCGTAATGCAAGTAAAAAGTCGAACGATTTACGCCCGCTTTATCGCATATTTCTTTAACCGTGATATACTCGAAGTCCTTTTTTTCAAGCAGCAAAATAAGAGCGTCGTCCATAAGACACGCGGTATTGTAGTACTTGCTTTCCGACTTATTCATTTATAGCGTCTGCCTCCGTTTTAATTATTTTTATTTCCCTCACAGACTTTATAATCATATAAAACGCGATTAAAACCGTCAACGCCATTACGCATGTGCCCGTAGCCGATAAAAACCTCAGCCGAACCCGATTTTCAGGCGTATCTCACGCTTAATTCATTGTTTAGTCTTCGCTTATTTCTTTTGCGAGTCTGATAATATCCTGAGCGTACTTCTTTTTTCCGCTTTCGAGAATTTTCTTATAAATAGGATAATTAACGCTGACGAGGGCGATACCGAGGACGCCCACGCAAATGCCGACTGCGGTCATAGCGGTCGAACCGTCGCCGATAACCTTCATAGAAAGGCACATTCCGACGCCGAGAATAAGAGCCCCGATAATTCCGAACGTATAAGCGAAAATCGAAGCGGGGCGTTTTGCTTTCGCGTCGAGTTTTTTGAGTTGCACGACTTTTCTCGTGTCTTTGACCGCGTATTCGTTAGCGATCGTTTCAGCATAAATTTTATCAGTATTCATATTTTACCTCCCGAGCCTTTGGCTATCAAAACTTGCCTGCGGCTTTGTTTTAGTAATTAGATTATACCTCTAAGGAAGCAAAAAGTGAACGACAAACCTTGCCCGAACTGTCGATTTCAGCCTATTGCAAACATTTTTACCATTGCAACCCTTTTATCATACCGATTACTTTGAGCATATCTTTGCGGTCTATCTGAAACAGAAAATCGTTCTGAGTGCGTTTGCATAAACTCGATATTTCGACTATCCTGCCGTTACAACTGCGGTGTATCTGAAAATTATCCGCCGCAACGTTTATAATAAATACTCTTTTGCCTTCGATTTTCTTCAATTTCTCTAAACATTTGTTTCTGTACAAGTCTCTGTATTCTCTACTGTACTCAGACCAATTTTTAAAATCTACGTATATGTTTTTATCGGAGGCTAAACAAAAGTCAAACTTTTCAAATTTAGTCGCGTCGTCGATTTCGGACAACTTAACCCCGTTCGCCTCTAAAATAGCCCTTCCCGCAACTTCTCCCAACGCGCCCTTGTATATACTCTGATAAACCGCAGGTAAAATCATACAATCGTTGCTTTTAAAGGTGGTCGCGTATCCGTTTTCGATAAAAGCGTCTCTGACCGCGGGTATTCGGATCAAACTTGTTAATCTCGAACCGT
>CALGVF010000368.1 GCA_937920115.1 uncultured Clostridia bacterium | reverse complement strand
ACGAAACTTTGGGCGGGGCGGGGCATTCGTCCGAAATATTGAAACGGACAAGCCCTACGGGAAGACTTGTCGCAACCGACCTCGACGAGGAAGCGATAGAGAACGCGAAAAAGAGATTAAAAGAATACGAAGGCAGATACAGCCTTTTTCATTCCGATTATAAGAATTTCAACGAAGTTAAAGAACAAGCCGGCGTGGACTATTTCGACGGCGCCCTTTTGGACCTCGGGGTAAGCAGTTATCAACTCGACAACAGAGAAAGGGGTTTTTCCTATCTCGGCGAGGCGAGGCTCGACATGCGAATGAATCGCGACAATCCGAAATCGGCATGGGAAGTTGTAAATCTGTACGATAAAGCCCGTCTTAAATATATTTTTTCGGTGTACGGCGAAGAGAAATTCGCCGAGAATATCGCAAAAAATATCTGTTTAAGGCGAGAGAGAAGCCCGATTGACACGACTAAACAGTTAGTCGAAATAATCGACGAGAGCATACCGTATAAATTCAAACAAAACGGGCATCCCGCGAAGAAGGTTTTTCAGGCAATAAGGATAGAAGTAAACGAAGAGTTGGACGGCTTGGACAAGTGCCTAAAAGATATAGTAAGGGGCTTGAAAGTCGGCGGCAGACTCGCAGTGATAACCTTCCATTCGTTGGAAGACAGGATAGTCAAGCAAACGTTTAAAGACCTCGAAACGGACTGTATATGCGATAAGCGTTTACCCGTTTGCGTTTGCGGAAAGAAGAGGGAAATCAAACAAATCAACAAAAAGCCGATAGAGGCGAGCGAAAGCGAAAGAAAAAACAATCCGAGATCAGCCTCGGCGAAACTTCGCGTAATAGAAAAAATATAATTTCGCCGTCCGAAACAACAATAAAAAAATCAGGGAGAAAGAAAATGTATAATAACGGAAGGACAAACGTATTAGACAGAGAAGAGGAAAAGACGCAGAGCAAATTCGATTCAGACAGAATTTTCGGGATACGCGACGACGCAGACGACGAGACCGTTCTCGTAAGAAAGTCGGGAATGACCGCGGAAACTCCCGTAAAGGATAAGGAATCGAGTCGGACGATGAGAACGATATTTTTGAGGAAATTCCCGTTGACAAGGTGAAGTCCGCTCAGAAGAAATACGAAATTCACACGAAAGGAAAGGTTTTAATAGCCGTATACGCTCTCGTCGTTGCGACTATCGTTTCGCTTATCGTGATAAATTCGAGAATGCTCAAAAATCTCGATAAATCTATCAGCGGTTATTCGTCGAAAATAACCGAACTTACCGAGCAGTACGAAGCGGTCGAGGCAAAACTCGACTACGTGAGAAGCGACGAAGTAATCGGCGAAAAAGCGGAAGAACTCGGAATGACGAAAAAATAATTTTTCGCATATTCGGCATAACGAAATCAAAGACTGTCTTTTACACGGACGGTCTTTTTTTATTTGACATTCGCCGATAAAAAAGAGTATACTAGGCGAGAACTTTGGCGGCGTTTTTCGGCGTCGGAATCAGACGAGTTCGCGGAGTTTTATGTTTATGAAAAACGTTGAGAATTTCGGCTATAAGACGGGAAAGGCTCATATCGCCCTCAGAGAGGACGGGTATTACGTGTGGGACTCTTCGGTGATTAAGGTCGGCGGCAAGTATTATATGTTCGCTTCCCGTTGGAAAGAGGAAATAGGCTTCGGTTGGAATTGGGTTTTTAACAGCGAAATATGCCGTTTCAAAGCGGATACCCCCGACGGGAAATTCGAGTTCGACGGCGTTGTGTTGCCACGCAGAGGCAGGCAGTATTTCGACGGAATGAACACGCATAACACCTGTATAAAACAATGGAACGGCAAGTATTACCTTTATTATATGGGAACTACTTACGGCGGCGATATTCCGGGCGATTGCAGAGAAATAAACGAGCATTACGCTTTGGAAACGTGGAACAGAAAACGCATAGGCGTCGCTGTTGCGGACGATATAGAGGGCGAGTTCGTAAGGCGAGACGAACCGCTTTTACAGCCTCGCGATTGTTCTCATTGGGACTGCACGATAACGACCAACCCGTCGGTCGCGATACTTCCGAGCGGCAAAACGTATATGATATACAAGTCGAGAAGAGCGTTCGGAAAGCCTTTGCAGTTGGGAATCGCCGTTGCGGACAAGCCCGACGGAAAATTCGAGAGACTTACGGAAAACCCGATACTCGAATTTGCCGACGCGAACAAACACATGGAAGACCCGTTCTTTTGGTACGACGATAAACGAAAAAAGTTCTGTATGCTCGCGAAAGACGACTCGAAAAACGGCGACAGCGGCATAACGGGCGAGTGGGGAGCGGGTTTCTACGCCGAAAGCGACGACTGTATTCATTTTGAAACGCCCGAAGACCCCAAGGTATATTCGAGAAATCTCGAATGGGAAGACGGAAGAAAATCCACGCAGTGCAACTTGGAACGCCCGTCGATACTTTTCGACGAAAACGGCGAACCGTCGTATCTGTTCTGCGCGAGCGGCGACGGAGACAGTCCGTACGCGTTCAAGGGAGCGACCTACGTTGTAGGAATAAAATTAGAGAGGAAATAAATATGAAAAAAGTAACACTTTTAGGCGATTCTATAAGAATGATAGG
>CALGVF010000367.1 GCA_937920115.1 uncultured Clostridia bacterium | reverse complement strand
AGTTACGTCGAGAAGAAGAACGTCCTTGACTTCGCCCGTTAAAACGCCGCCCTGAATAGCCGCGCCGATAGCGACGCATTCGTCGGGGTTGATACCCTTGAACGGTTCTTTGCCCGTTTCGCATTTAACGGCTTCCACAACCGCGGGAATACGGGTCGAGCCGCCGACGAGGATAACTTTTTCGATATCCTTATAGGTAAGACCCGCGTCTTTCATAGCCTGACGCATAGGAGCTTTTGTAGATTCTACGAGGTCGCCCGTCATAGTATCGAATTTTTCTCTCGTAAGCGTTACGTCGAGGTGCTTCGGGCCGTTGGCGTCCGCAGTGATGAACGGAAGGTTGATGTTGGTGGAACTCATGCTCGAAAGTTCGATTTTCGCTTTTTCGGCGGCTTCCTTGATTCTCTGCATAGCCATCTTATCTTTCGAGAGGTCGATACCCTCTTTCGCTTTGAAGTCGTCTACGACGTAATCCATGATTCTCTTATCGAAATCGTCGCCGCCGAGCATGCAGTTACCGTTTGTGGCAAGAACCTCGAACACTCCGTCGCCGATATCGAGAATGGACACATCGAACGTGCCGCCGCCGAGGTCGTAAATCATGACCTTGTGCGGAGTTTTATCTTTATCGAGGCCGTAAGCAAGAGCCGCCGCCGTGGGTTCGTTGATTATACGAAGTACGTTCAAGCCCGCGATTTTGCCCGCGTCCTTGGTTGCCTGTCTTTGGCTGTCCGTGAAGTATGCGGGGCAGGTGATGACGGCGTCTTTAACGGGTTCGCCGAGATAAGCCTCCGCGTCCTTTTTAAGTTTCGCAAGAATCATTGCGGAGATTTCCTGCGGGGAATACTGTTTGCCGTCGATAGTAACCTTATAGTCGCTACCCATATGTCTTTTAATGGATATAACCGTTCTGTCGCTGTTGGCAATCGCCTGACGTTTAGCGATCTGACCGACGAGTCTTTCGCCGTCTTTCTGAAAACCAACCACCGAGGGGGTCGTTCTCGAACCCTCCGCGTTGGGGATAACGACGGGCTCGCCGCCTTCCATAACTGCTACGCAAGAATTTGTTGTTCCTAAATCTATACCGATTACTTTACTCATAATATATATCTCCTTTTTATGTAATGTTTTTTTG
>CALGVF010000366.1 GCA_937920115.1 uncultured Clostridia bacterium | reverse complement strand
GGGTCCCCTTTCAGGGGTGTCGGTATAAAGCACGGAAATAGCGGCGTTTTGGCAAGGTTTGTATTATTCTTGGCAGGCATAGGAAGTGGTCTTTATGGATTTAAAAGTAATACTCTATTTATGTTTGCTTTTAGAAAAGGATAAGATTTTATCCTTTAAAGTAACAAAGACAAGAATTTGCATAACCATAAAAAAATAACCGCCCACGCTTGCAACAAGTGACGATTATTTTTTTATAAAAAAATCAAACTGAGGCAAACCGTTAAGATTCGCTCTTGTTGTCTTTATTTTATACCAAAGTATATTATTTGTCAAGTATTTTATAAAAATATTCCGAGGATAAAAATTTGTGCAATTAAATGCACTTTTCGGAAGAGAATTTTCTTCGGTTTGTTGGTCGTAATCTTAGAGTTTGTTTATTAGGTATAAATCTTAAAAAATTAGTAACAAGTTTTAGTAACAAAACGACAAATAATACAGTAAAAAGCAATAAACAAATAATAAAAAAATAGGGAATTTAGGAAATTTTAATTAAAAAATAAACAAAAACACGCATTTCTGCGTGTTTTTTGCGTTTGGTGGAGCAATGGTGACTGCGATCGAACCGCTTTTACACTATTTATAGTATCTTTTGTGTCATCAATGGTCAATTTTTCGATATCTTTGCCGCCGCGAAGATTAAAATATACGACCGTATCGTCATCGCTGACATACACCTGACTTACGAGATGGTCTATAATCTGCTTTTGGTAATTCTTATCGTTTACATCTCCTTTCAGTAGTTCCTCAATAAAATCGAGTAAATCTTTTTTACTGATGCGGTAGCCGCGCTCTAATTCGAGTTGCGCCTTTTGCGTTTCCAAATCGCTAAGTAAAATTTCATACTCCGCCATTTTTGTTTCAATCTTATTTTTCAGCAGTTGGCTTTTCGCGTCTATAAACGCGTCTGCAAGTTTTTCGGCGCCTTTTTGGATATTCGCTATGCGCGTCGTGATGCTTTTCAAGTTGTCGGCATCCGTGCGTTTTTCATAATAAGCAAACACATCGTCGACCGCCATTTCCGCATTTTTCTTATCTTTCAAAAAATTCACTACGCACGACGTAACGTAGGCTTCGAGATTATCTTTATTTTCACGTTTTTTCGAACATTCTCCCTTACGTTTCTTTTTGCAAGTATAATAAGAATGTGACGTTCCGTTTCGCCCCGTGCCTTTATCTGCAAGCATTTCCGTTCCGCATTCGCCGCAAAAAAGTTTTCCCGTTAAAAGATAGGGTACTTTTGCTGTTTCTTGCCCGCCCAAAACGTACTTATTTTTGTTAAGTCGCTTTTGCACGCGTAAGAACAATTCTTTTTCGATAATCGTCGGATACATATTGTTGCATTCTCTTCCGCCGAATTTAAATTCCCCTGTATACTTTTCATTTGTGAGCCATTTATCAAAGGAACGCACGCTGAACAATTTCCCGTTAAAGCGGTAGCCGTCTTTATTCAGCATATCCGCAATTTCTTTTTTCGTATATCCTTTGTCATATTGTTCGTAAACATATTTCAATATTTCGGCTTCATCCTGTTTAATTGCGACCCTCTTCACTTGCTTATTCGGATTAGCGGTTGACTGCTCGATTTCGAGATAATAGCCGTAAGGAACTCTTCCTCCGCAAAACGTTCCGTTAGCAACGCTTGTGTCGAGTCCGTCGCGAATACGTTTTGAAAGCCGTTTACTGTATTTTTCGGCATTCCATTCGAGAAACATTTCGTAGAATTCTCCGCCTTCGTCTTCGGATATAGGCTCGAGTGCGGATATCACCTTTATGCCGTATTTCTCTTTGAGCATTTCTTTATACATAACGCTGTCGCGACGGTTTCTTGCGAACCTATCGAACATGTAAACGATTATGTACCTGAACGCTCCTGTTGCCGCATCGGATATCATTTTCTGAAAAGCGGGATGGTGGTCGTTTGTGCCTGTTTTTGCTTTATCTGCGTAAACGTTTACTATTTTTATGCCTTTATTTTCGGCAAACTCGCTGCAAATACGAATTTGGGCTTCTATACTTTGTTCGTTCTGACTTTGAGAACTGAAACGAGCGTAAATTATTCCGGTATCCATTCTCAACCTCCGAGAAGATATTTATTTTTTTCGGAAAAACAATCTATCGGGAAACGTCGGGGCTGTCAAGGAACAAGTAAAAAATATCGCCGTATAAGTCGATTAACTCATATTTTTCAGCCCTCAGCCGAGCCGACTTGTCGGCGAACGCCACGGAGCATAGCGGAGTATATTTTATACCCTTGACGGAGCCGACTTTTTCCGATACCATTATACCGAAAAATAAAATCGAAAAAGTTATTTTAATAGTTTTCTGCTTTCAACGTCGTTAAGAACTTTCATTTGAGAAATGGCAATCTGATTTAACTTTTTAAGCCTTTCCGACTGAGGCATTCCGTCGGCAATAAGAACAGCATTTATGTTTTCCATATTTGACAGACAAATAAGTTCATTGATAGTAGCGTAGTCACGGATATTCCCTTTTTTGTCGGGATTTTCGTCGCGCCACTCACGAGCTGTTTTACCGAATAACGCCATATTCAATACGTCGGCTTCGCTTGCATACACAATACTTGTCTGAGCGGCGGTAAGTTCGGCAGGAATAAGATTTTCTTTAATTGCGTCGGTGTGTATATGATAGTTTATTTTTGCAAGTTCTCTCTTTGCAGACCAGCCGAGTTGTTTTTGCTCTTCGTCCTTTAAGCGTTGGAATTCCTTTATGAAATACAACTTAAATTCAACAGATATCCAGTTGGCAAATTCAAACGAAATATCTTTATGAGCATAGGTTCCGCCATATCTTCCGGATTTGGATATGATGCCGATTGCATTAGTAGCGTCTGCCCATTTTTTAGGAGAAAGCAAGAAAGAATTCAAACCGGCCTGTTTTCTAAACCCCTCGAATTCGACGGGGTTAAAATCAGGGTTATACAGCGTTTCCCATATACCCAAAAATTCAACCGTATTACGATTTCGCATCCAGTTGCCGATAAGCACATCCGGTTCGTCGGATTTGTATTTTGCAATATCCGTAAGGCAAATATAATCACTTTCATTAAAGGTCTTATATTTAATATCCACGCCTTTTACAATCAATTCTTTCATATGTTTTTCTCCTCTCGTTTGATTTCCAGAATATCGGTTATATCGCAATCCAATGCGGTACAAATTTTCAATACGATTGTTAAATGCACGGGTTCGTTCTTGCCGAGTTTTGATATAGCCGTAAAAGTAAGTCCCGCCGCTTTACGCAAGTCTTCTTTCAGCATATGTCTTTCGCGTAAAAGTTTCCAAAGCCGACCATAGTATAACGTTAACATAAAAATTCTCCCGAATTGTTTCTTACATTATAGCATATATCGTAATTTCTTTCAATCAAATCTCTAATAGATAGAGATGAAAATATAAAATTTTTCAACCGCTCGGTTTTCGTAATAGGAAATCAGGCCTTTTTTATTGAAAAAAATTTTTTAACGTGCAGAAAAGTTGCACATTTAAGGGCTAAAATATTCGCAAAAGTAAAAACCTCAATATTTTTTTTGAACTCGCAAGGTTGTTGCGAGTTTGTCCTTTAGAATAAATGCAAAAGTTGTTGCTATCCACAAGGCGAAAAGCCTTGCAGAGCAAAACAGAATTTTTTTTGTAAAACTTTTGTGAAAATCACTTAACAAACAGTCTGTTTTTTTCTAATAGGTAGAAAGATTTTTTTCAACACGACAAAAGTTGTCGTATTGCAGTCCTAAAATTTCATCAAGAAAATTTTCAAACAGGAAAAAATCCTTCCTATTTGACTGTTAGCCTACTCATAAATTGCCATATATCTTTGGCGCATTTTGATAAAGTATTCATACACCGTAGCTTGCGCACGAGATAAAACTCTGCCTATTTCGGGATAACTTAAGCCCTTTACGCGGCATTCCAAAGCAATGCGCATATTTTCCGTTAAGTTCAGGCTTGAAACGATTTTTTCGTATAAAGTATAGTCTTGTGCGATTTCTTCTTTTATTTCGTATGACGGCTCGCTTACGGGAGTTAAAGCGTCAAGGCTTACGATACGGTAATAATCTCTCGTCTTCAGATTTATCAACTTCATCATTTTACGAATACAGGCAATCTCGATTGTAATCG
>CALGVF010000365.1 GCA_937920115.1 uncultured Clostridia bacterium | reverse complement strand
AGGCGGGGAGTTTTACGACAAACAATTCGTCTTTTCTTTCCATATCGAAAACGGTTTCTTCTCCGCTTTCGTCGAAAAACAAATGTACTCTGCATTTCTCGCCGCCTATTATTTTAACGGCGAGAGACAGTTCTTCCCTGTCCGAGATCGCTCCCGTTACGCTTTTATATTCTTCGGACAAGGGGTTAAAATATATCGTCATTTGATTTGTTTAAGCTTCCATATTCTATCCGCGTACTCTTTTATGCTTCTGTCAGCGGAGAATATTCCTGCTCCCGCAATATTGTTGAGCGACATTTTATTCCATTTCATAGCGTCCTTATACGTCTTATCCGCTTTATCGTGGATAGCAAGGAAATCGCTGAAATCAGCCATACACATATACGGGTCGGCGATAGGAGTATTCGTGAGAAGATAGTTCGCTATATCGTCGAACTTCTCGCCCGCAAACCCCGTCTTTAACGCGTTTATAACCTTTTGCAACACAACGTTGTTATTGTAGAACGCGCACGCGTCGTAGCCGTGCTTCCACAAATCTTCGACCTGTTTTGCGTTCATACCGAATATAAATATATTTTCGTCTCCGACAGCCTCTTTCATTTCTACGTTCGCTCCGTCCAAAGTTCCTATGGTAAGAGCCCCGTTTATCATGAACTTCATATTACCCGTACCGCTCGCCTCTTTTCCCGCAGTGGAAATCTGCTCGGAAATTTCGGTCGCAGGCATAAGCGTTTCAGCCATGGTAACGTTGTAATCTTCAAGATAAACAACGCTCAATTTTTCCCTGATACGCTTGTCGGGGTTCTTTCTCAAATCGTCGGCGATAGAACAAAGGAGTTTTATTATCCTCTTCGCCATATAGTACCCCGGTGCGGCTTTCGCTCCGAAAATGAAAGTCTTGGGAATTACGTCGAGATCGGGGTTATCTTTTAACGCGTTATACAAGTTGATTATATACATTGCGTTTAAAAGTTGGCGTTTATACTCGTGAAGTCTCTTCGCCTGAACGTCGAAAATCGAATCGGGAGAAACGGTTATCCCGCTCTTTTTATAAACATACGACGCGAGTTGCCCTTTTTTAATCTTCTTTATCTCGGCAAGTCGCGTTAAAACGCCCTCGTCGTTTTCATACTTTTTGAATTTGCGAAGTTCGCTCGCGTCAAGAACGAAGCCGTCGCCGATACATTCGCAAAGAAGTTCCGTAAGTTCTTTATTCGACTGACAAAGCCATCTTCTGTGAGCGATACCGTTCGTAACGTTAGTGAATTTTTCGGGATAAGCGTCGTTGAAGTCCTTGAAAATACTGTTTTTGATAATCTCGCTGTGGAGTTTCGACACGCCGTTTACGGTGTGCGAAGCGACTACCGAAAGATTAGCCATTCTGACCTGCCCGTGAGACAATATCGACATTCTTTCGATTTTATCCCAATCTCCGGGGAATTTATCCCACATCTGACCGCAGAATCTCTGATTTATTTCCTTGATTATGGAGTGTATTCTCGGCAATCTTCTCTCTACGAGGTCTTCGTTCCATTTTTCCAAAGCCTCGCTCATAACCGTGTGGTTGGTATAAGCGACCGTTCTTTTCACTATATCCCACGACTCGTCCCAACCGAAACCGTGTTCGTCCATGAGTATTCTCATAAGTTCGGGAATACAAAGAGCGGGGTGCGTGTCGTTGATATGGATAGCCGCCATATCGGGAAGAGTATGCAAATCGCCGTATCTTCTCTGATGCTCGTTTACGATATTTTGCAAAGTAGCCGAAACGAGGAAATATTGCTGTTTAAGTCTTAGAGATTTACCTTCGGAGTGATTGTCGGACGGATAAAGTACCTTGGATATAAGTTCCGCCTCGTTGTCCTCCTGCATACACCTGACGTAATCGCCCTCGGAAAACGAGTTCATATCGAAATTTCTGACGCTTTTCGCCGCCCAAAGTCTGAGAACGGAAACCGCTTCCGAATTTTTACCCGATATCATCATATCGTAAGGGACAGCCTCGACTTCCATATAGTCGGTATGATTGACTTTCATTCCGCTGCCCGTCCATTCTTCCGATATTTTGCCGTCGAATTTTACCCTAACCGCCATATCCGAACGGGGCGTAAGCCATACTTCGCCGCCCGGAAGCCATACGTCGGGAAGTTCGGTCTGCCAACCGTCAACGATTTTCTGCTTGAAAAGACCGTATTCATACCTTATGGAATAGCCCATCGCGGGATAATTCCCCGTCGCCAAAGCATCCATAAAGCAAGCCGCAAGTCTACCGAGACCGCCGTTGCCGAGTCCCGCATCGGGTTCGAGTTCATAGAGGTCTTCCAAGGTCAAGCCTTTCGTCTTTAAAACCTTTCCGACCTGCTCTTCGATGCCGAGGTTATAAACGTTGTTTTTAAGCGAGCGACCGAGCAAAAATTCCATACATAAATAGTATACCCTCTTCGCTTTCGCCGCCTTCGTCTTATAGTGATATGCGTTTCTCTTTTCGAGCAGAATATCCCTTACGGACATAACTACGGCTTTATACATTTGTTCCGTAGTCGCTTCCTTTATGGACACGCCGAAGTATCTCGAAAGTTTCCCGCTTATTACGTCTTTCATTTCTTTCGGAGTAATTTCAGTAGTCGCTCCCATTAGTAAATCTCCTTATTAACGGAATATCAAAGCATTCCGTCGTACAATTTTTCGTATTCGAGTCCCGACTTTTTCCAACTGAAATCGGTCGTCATTGCGTTTTTGACTATTTTAGCCCACTCTTCCTTATTGCCGTAGGTGTAAATTGCGTCTTTTATAACGTAAAGCATTTCGTGAGCGTTATAATTTTTGAATGTGAAACCGTTCCCGCCCGTCCTTGCACCGTCGTTATGCGGAACGATACTGTCGAACAATCCGCCCGTTTCCCTTACGACGGGTACTGCTCCGTATCTGCACGCTATCATCTGCGAAAGTCCGCACGGCTCTTGTTTAGACGGCATAAGGAAGATGTCGCTCGCCGAATATATTTTGCTCGCCAAATCTTTATTATATGCGATAAGCGTTCTGCATTTGCCCGAATAAGATTCGGCGGTCTGTCTGAAATAATTTTCGTAACCCGCTTCGCCTTTTCCGAGTATTACGACCTGTACGTCCTCAGAAAGAAGTTCCTCGAAAATACATTTCACGAGGTCAAGACCCTTCGCGGGAACAAGTCTCGAAATGACCGAAATAAGCGGAACGTCCTCTCTTTCGGGTAAATTGAGCATTCTTTGAAGTTCTCTTTTGCACACTTTTTTACCCGTAAGGTCGTCGGCGTTGTAATTTTTAAAAAGTTTGTCGTCCGTCTCGGGGTTGTATACCGTCTGGTCGATACCGTTTAAAATTCCGCAGAGTTTATACTCGTTGGCGGATACGGCGTATTGCAAACCGTGAGCGAAAAACGCATTTTTGATTTCGGTTGCGTACATTCTGCTTACCGTCGAGAATCTGTCGGATAACTGAATCGCCCCTTTCATAAGGTTTAAACAGCCGTCGTAGTCGAGAATATCTTTCGCGTACTCGGGAAGTCCGAACAAATCGCCCAAACAATCGTAGCCGAATTTCCCCTGATATTCTATGTTGTGAATGGTGAAAAGGGTTTTTATGTGGTCGTAGCCGTACTGATTAGCGAACAGCGTTTTGAGATAAATTATCGAAAGAGCCGTCTGCCAATCGTGACAATGCAATATCTCGGGATAATAATCGAGATGTCTCATCATTTCGAGTACCGCCTTCGAGAAGAACGCAAACCTCTCCCCGTCGTCGTAGAAGCCGTACAAACCGTTTCTCTTGAAGTAGTATTCGTTATCTATGAAATAGAAAGTTACGCCGTCTTTTCTGAGACTGAACACTCCGCAATACTGATTTCTCCACGCAAGCGGAACGTTGAAATTCAGCAAAAAACGCATTTGCTCTCTGTAACAATTCTGAATATCTCCATACAAAGGCATAACTACTTTTATATCGTATTTGCCGTTTTCCGCAAGAGTTTTGGGAAGCGAAGCGATTACGTCGGCAAGTCCGCCCGTTCCCGCGAAGGGGTTGGACTCGCTCGCGACGAATAGTACCGAGTTTACGGGCGTTACCGTCATTTTTACACTTTCAGCCGTCGCCTCGGGTATTGCCGCAGTCTCCTTTTTCGCAACTTTCTCCGTCTTTTTCGCCGTCGTTTTTTTAGCGGTAGTCTTCGGGGCTTCCGCTTTACCCGTCGTTTTTTTGGTCGTGGTTTTCTTCCCTTTTTTATCTTCCGATTTGACCGCCGTCTCTTTTACCGTCGCGGCTTTCGCCGTAGCGGACTTTTTCGTTTTAGCGGTCGCTTTTTCTTTTATGGTATCCGTTTTTACTTCTTCTTTAACCGTTTCAGCCTTTTTATTTGCCATAAAATACTCCTTTTAACGTTAGATTACCGTTCCCTTGGATATGTAGAACGGGTGATTTTCGCTGCCCGATAAAACTCTTCTATCCTTTATGATAACGTTTTTATCGGTAATTATACAATTCATAGAAGCGTTTGCTCCGACTATCGTGTTCTGCATAAGCACACAGTTTTTAACAACCGCTCCTCTGCCGACCGTCACGCCTCTGAATATTATGCTGTTATATACTTCGCCCTCGATATTGCAACCGTCCGCAACGAGCGAGTTATGGCATATAGAATTGCCGCCGTATCTCGTCGGGGTCGAATCTTTGACTTTCGTATAAACGTTAGTTTTTCTGAAAATTTCGTCTCTCAGATTTCTGTTGAGGAAATTGAGGTTTTCGTCGTAATACTTCTGCATCGAAGTAATTTCTTCGTAGTAACCGACGTGTCTGTACGCGTAGACCTTTCCGAACGGAACGTGCGTGGCGATTATGTCTTTGACGAAAGAATTACAGCCGTGAGAAAACGCCTCCGCGAGAAGACTGAGCAAAAGAGTTCTCGATATTACCACGATATTGGTAAACAAATTCGCTTCGCCCGAAATTTCGCCGTAAGATAAATCGGTAACGACTCCGCCCTGTCCTACGCTTAAAAAAACGTTGTCTTTGCCGTTTACGACGCCGTCTTTTTTAACGTAGACGAGAGTCATATCCGCTCCGTTTGCAACGTGTTCGGCGATTATCGGCTTGAAATCTATGGCGCAGACCATATCCGAATCGCTCATAACGACGTAGTCTTCGTGCGACTTCGTCAAAAAGCCCGTAACGCTCTTCAACGCCTCTAATCTCGTCGAATAAAGCATACTGCTTTCGGTTACGCCGAACGGCGGGAGTATATATAAGCCGCCGTAATGTCTCGCCAAATCCCAATCTTTACCGCTGCCGATATGGTCCATTAAAGACTGAAAGTTGCTCTTCGTGATTATTCCGACTTTCGTTATGTCGGAATTGACCATATTTGAAAGGGCGAAGTCTATCAGTCTGTATCTCCCGCAAAACGGAATGGAAGCCACCGTTCTTTTCGCGGTAAGTTCGGGAACGTTGTTGTCGTGAATATTTGAAAATATAAGTCCGAGTACGCTCATTTATCTATCCCCCTTTACACGTTTTCGTCAATAATATCGCCGCTTTCGACGGTTTTATTGTCCGAAACGACTATATCTCTGCCCAAGACGGTGATTTTCTTATCTCCGCCCGTCTGTTCGTCTCCGATTTTAACGCCTTTACCGATTTTTACGTTTTCGTCGATTATAGCGTGGTCAACCGTCGAGTTTTCGTCAATAGTAACGCCTGCGTATATAACGGAATTGCGGACGACCGCCCCTTTTCCTATCGTGACGTCGTGAGACAGAATACTGTTTTCGACCGTGCCTTCTATGTCGCAACCCGATACTATTATCGAGTTTACAACTCTCGACTCGTCGCCAAGGTACTGCGGCGGCGCGATGGGGTTTCTCGACCTTATTCTCCACGACGGGTCGGAAATATCGAACTCAGGTTCGCCGAGTAAGTCCATATTCGACTCGTAGAGAGAATTTATCGTTCCGACGTCTCTCCAATAGCCGTTAAAGGTATACGATACCATTTTTTCGCCTGCGGCAAGCATTCTCGGAAGAACGTTTTTACCGAAGTCGTTGGAACTCTTTTCGTCCGCTTCGTCCTCTTCGAGGTATTTGTAAAGTTTCTGAGCCGAGAAAATGTATATGCCCATAGAAGCGAGGTCGCTCTTCGGTTTTTTCGGCTTTTCCTCGAATTCGTATATCACTCCGTCTTCGTCGACGTTTAAAATTCCGAATCTCGAAGCCTCGGAAAGCGGAACCTTTATCGCCGCTATCGTGCAGTCCGCTCCGCTCGTTTTATGACGACGAAGCATGTCCGCGTAGTCCATTTTATAGATATGGTCGCCCGACAAAATGAGAACGTAATCGGGGTTATACCTCTTTATGAACGGTATGTTCTGATATATGGCGTTCGCCGTACCCTTGAACCACTCCGAACCGTGTTTCGCCTGATAGGGCGAAAGAATATGTACGCCGCCGTAAGAGCGGTCGAGATCCCACGGCTCGCCGTTGCCGATATAATCGTTCAATATAAGCGGTTGATACTGAGTTAAAACGCCCACCGTATCTATGCCCGAATTGACGCAGTTTGAAAGCGGAAAATCGATTATCCTGTATTTACCGCCGTAAGTGACCGCGGGCTTTGCTATCTTGTTAGTTAAGGCAAACAATCTGCTGCCCTGACCGCCGGCAAGAAGCATTGCCACGCATTCCTTTTTGTTTATCATTTATTCCCTCCTTAGCCGAACGGAAATTTTCCGTCAAGCCTTAATTCTATTTTTATACCTTAGTTATCCTTTTTCACGGGAACGAGATATTTAAACGACAGTTTCGGCATATCCAATTCGATAGAATATTCCTTACCGTTCGAACTTATCGCTTCCGCGTTATATATTCTTTTGCGGCTTTTTCCGTCGCCGCCGTAAACCTGTTTGTCGGAATCGAACGCGACTTTATAACTGCCCTTGGGAACTCCTATTCTGTACTTAATATCAGCCCCGCTGAAATTTATCGCGGCGATAATCTCGTTTTCTCCGCATTTTCTTATAAACGCGAGCGAGTTTTTGTCCGCGTCGTCCGCGGCTATCCACTCGAACCCGTCCCAACCGTCGTCGTCGCCGTATAACGCCTCGCTTACGAGATAAAACGTGTTCAATTCCGTGAAAAACCTGTCGAGTTTGTTATGCTTTTCGTAGTCTTTGAGGAAAAACTCCAAGCCCTCTTTGTAATTCCACTCCTTGAACTGTCCGAACTCGGAACCCATAAACATAAGTTTTTTTCCGGGGTGAGCAATCATATATCCCATAAACGCCCTAACGCCCGCAAACTTATCTTCGTAACTTCCGAACTGTTTATCTAAAAGCGACTTCTTTCCGTGTACCACTTCGTCGTGCGAAATAGGCAGAATGTAATGCTCGGAAAAAGCGTACATCATCGAAAAATTCAGTTTGTTATGGTCGTATTTTCTGAACAGGGGGTCGACCGCAACGTAAGACAATACGTCGTTCATCCAACCCATATTCCATTTGTAATCGAAACCGAGTCCTCCCTCGTCCACAG
>CALGVF010000364.1 GCA_937920115.1 uncultured Clostridia bacterium | reverse complement strand
TCTTCCGATGATTTCCATAACCTTATCTACGGCAATGTGAGATTGCTTGTGTATTGATTTTTCATCTCTTGCGGATATTCCGAAACGGTTTACGACTCGGAATATCCGCAATTGTTTATGCAGGCGTGTTACCGAATTGAGTCGCCCTGTTACCGAAATCTTTACAAAAAAAACTTCACTTTTTCGTTTTACATTACTATAATTATTGACAAACGCCTTTTTTAATGGTAAAATTAACGGGTATATAAATAAACTTGTCGCGTTCTTTCGGGACGCGATAATCAAGGTAGGAAAAAAATGAAGAAATTTTTAGCGATCATTTTATCTTTGACGCTCGCCGCGACTTTGCTCGTCGGTCTCGCTTCCTGTAAGGATAATACAAGCGGCGACGACGGAAAAGTCGATTACACTTGGGATATTACCGACGGGGTTTTAAACTCCTTTAAAGTTACCGATAAAGCCAAAGAACTTATTTCGGACAAAAAATACGAAGAACTCGCTACGGGGTTCAATACGAACAAAGGCGATTCTTTCACCGCCGACACAGTTAAGACTCTCGACCTTTCACAAGCGAAAGTCCTCGATAAAAACGGAAATTATACGGCTGCGACCATTACCAAAATCACCGCGAACGCCGTTGCAGACCTTTCGTATATCGAAGAAATAATCGTTCCCGAGACGGTCGAAGAAATCGAACTCGGAGCGTTCTCGAACCTTTCGTCGCTCAAAAAGATAACTCTTCCGTTCGCGGGTAGCAAGAAAGGCGGACAGGCTGAGAAAAAGTTGTTCGGATATATTTTCGGAACTGCGTCTTCCGCTTCGCTCACTTCCTGCACTCAGACCTATAACGGCGGAGACAGCGACAATACCGCTACTTACTACGTTCCGACTTCGCTCGAAACGGTAGTGATTACGGGCGAAATCAAGAAAGGCGAAAAGGATATTTACTACGTTATCAACGAGGACGAGACTATGACTCTCGTCGACGAGTCGAAAAAGGACGAAGAGGGCGTTAAGACCGCGAAAGTGGATACTTACGACGAAACGGCGGTTATGCCTTACGCGTTCAGCGGAATAACCACTATCAAAAACGTAGAGATTAACGGCAGCGAGATATTCGAGGGAACTTTCAAAGGTTGTACTTCGCTTAACGGCGTAACGACGAAAGCCGAGAGCCTTGTTGTCGGCAAGAGTGCGTTTGACGGCTGTACTTCGCTCAAAGCGGATATTTTTGCAAAAGTTACCGAAATCGGCGAGGGAGCGTTCAAAGGTTGTACTTCGCTCGGCAAGTCTACCGATTATGCGATAGGAAATCTCGACCTTACGAGCGTTACGAAGATAGGCGAGAGCGCGTTCGACGGTTGCACGGAAATGACCACGCTTACGTTAAAAGCGGACGTTGAACTTGCGGAAAAAGCGTTCAACGGTTGCTCGAAACTTATCGAAGTCAAGAAAGGCGACGCTAAGTTAGAAGTTAAAGAAGACAACAAAGTTTTCACGAACTGCAACGAAAAGTTGTATACGAAAACCGAAGAAACTAAATAAGTCTTGAAATAAACAAAATAAATAAAGAGACGGTACGCCCGTTGAAAATCGAAAGATTTTCAACGGGCGGTTTTTTTATTCTTGCCTTCTTTTTGTTCCTTCGGAGTAGTCGAGGTCAGAAGACTTGCCGTCACCTTCGGGGAAGGTGGCAAATCGAGCGGTTTTTCGCGATGATTTGACGGAAGGGGACAATAAATCACTACTACGTTTTTCCTTGTGTTTTTATCCCCTATCGGCTTGACTTTCATTTCATTCCGTCAACCCACTTCCCCCGAAGGAGGAAGCGTTGATCATTATTCTGGTATGTAATAAGTGGAAAAAGTTTCCGCTAAAAAATTAAAAAAAACAATGCACAACGGTCTTGATATATTTTTATCCCGTGCTATACTGTCGCCGAATTCGGCAGAAAAGGAGGGTTTAATGGATGAAAAGACAAGACGGGAAATAGAAAACGCCCTTAAAAAACGAGCCGTCGGCTACGATACCGAGGAAACCGTAGAGGAGTTTTCCGAAAACGACGGAGAGGTCGTTCTTACAAAACGTAAAGTGACGAAGAAGTCCGTTCCGCCCGATATTTCCGCGGCGAAACTTCTGCTCGATATGGACGAAGGCGAGACGGACCTTTCCGCTCTTTCCGACGAACAACTCAAAGAAGAAAAAAACAGACTCTTGAAGTTATTAAAGGAGGTAAACGAAAATGAAAGTGACTAAATGTAACATCGCTATCAAGTGCGACGTCGACGGTTGCGGCAACTTGGCAACGCAGGATATATCGTTCGACGGCAAGACCGTTCAGATGCGATTCTGCGACGAGTGCTTCAAAAAAATCAGAGAAGCCGTCGCGATGCGGAAACACGACGAAGAGGTAAAGAATGAAAAAGACAAAACCCGAAAGTAAAAAGGAAAAGGACAAATTTTACGAGGACCTCGTAGAGGAGGTCAAAGCCGATTTTGTCCGCCGTCAGAACGAAAGACGGAGTACCGAGCGGCGTTGGGAATTAAATCTTCAATTCCTCGCGGGCAATCAGTACTGCGAAATCACGCCGAGGGGCGAAGTCGAAGAGGAAGAAAAGTACTATTATTGGCAGGACAGGGGCGTTTATAACCATATCGCTCCGATAATCGACTCGCGTATCGCGAGACTTACGAGGGTTCGCCCCGTAATGAGCGTGAGAGCCTCGGGAGCGGAAGAAAGCGACGTCAAAAACGCGAAACTCGCGACCGCCCTTTTAAATTCCGCCTATCAACGCTTATCCCTCGGTGAGAAAATCGCCAAGGCGACGGGTTGGAGCGAGGCTTGCGGCTCGGCGTTTTATTACGTCGGTTGGAACGGTGAGGGCGGCAAACTGCTCGGCGAAACGGATGGCAAAAAGGTCTACGAGGGCGACGTTTTCGTCGAAGTTGTTTCCCCTTTCGAGATTTTTCCCGACTCGCTCTGCGCAGAAGGCATAGAAGGGCTTGACAGTCTCATAAGAGCGAGGGCGATGAGAGTCAAGGACGTCGAAAAGAACTACGGCGTTTCGTTTACGGGCGAGGACGTGGACGTGTTCGCTCTGCAAAAAGGGGCGTCCGTAAAGACGGTTATGCACGACAGTATACTCGTTATCGAAAGGTACGAAAGGCCATGCGAGGAGTTTCCGAACGGCAGACTAGTGGTGGTCGCGGGCGATAAACTTCTGTATATCGGCGAACTTCCGTTCATAAACGGCGTGGAGGGCAGGCGAGTTTTTCCGTTTATAAGACAAAACTCGATAGACGAAGCGGGCAGTTTTTTCGGTTCGTCCATGGTGGAAAGGCTTATTCCCGTTCAGAGGGCGTACAACGCCGTCAAGAATCGCAAGCAGGAATTTTTAAACCGACTTACCATGGGCGTGGTGGCGGTCGAAGACGGCTCGGTAGATACCGACGAACTCGCCGAAGAAGGACTTTCGCCGGGGAAAATAATCGTATATCGTCAAGGCAGTACGCCGCCTACGCTTATGCCGACGGGGAGCGTTCCGACCGACCTTTCGAGAGAGGAGGACAGACTTTTAAACGAGTTTATTCTGCTTAGCGGAGTAAGCGAGTTTTCCCGTTCGACGGACGTCGGAATAGGCACTTCGGGCGTTGCGTTGCAACTTTTGATGGAGCAGGAGGATTCGAGACTTACCGCCGTCGGAGAGAACGTGAGAGAGGCGGTAAAAGAAACCGCAAAGCAGATTATAAGGCTCTTCAAACAGTTCTCGGCGTGTACGAGACTTCTAAAAGCCGCAGGCGATAAGGGCAAGGTGGAACTCTACTATTTCAACTCTTCCGACCTCGGTTCGGACGACGTTGTATTCGACACCGAAAACGAATTGTCTTTCACGCCCGCTCAGAAGAAAAGTGCCGTTTACGAACTTATAGCCGCAGGTATATTAAATGATGACAGTGGAAAAATGAGCGAAAGAACGAAAGCGAAAGTGCTTGAAATACTCGGTTTCGGCTCAATCGACAACACGCTCGACATAGAGAATCTTCACGTCAACAAAGCGGAAGAAGAGAATATTTCGGGCTTTAAAAACGAAATCGAACCCGACGAGTACGACGACCACGACTTGCACATTAAAGAACATACGAGGTTTTTGCTTTCTGCGGACAGCGAGAGTATCAGAAAGGACGAACGCAGAAAAGCGAACATATTACGCCATTTAAGCAGGCATAAAGAAATG
Organism: uncultured Clostridia bacterium; assembly: GCA_937920115.1. Lineage (GTDB taxonomy): Bacteria > Bacillota > Clostridia > Christensenellales > Borkfalkiaceae > UBA10281. The sequence continues at coordinate 2,525 of CALGVF010000364.1, read as the reverse complement.
CTTAATCAAAACAATTAACACACATTACGGGAGGACGTAAAATGAAGCAGAGAGACATTGAACAAACCGCGAGTACGACGCAAACCGCGGAGGCGGAGAAAATAACGGGCGTGACAGACGACGCGGTCTCATTGGGTAAATTTAAAGACGTAAAGTCGCTTCTTACGGCGTACGAGAACCTTGAATCGGAGTTTACCAGACGCAGCAGAAGATTGAAGGAACTCGAAGGGATCGTGAGCGAGAGAAAGGGGGAAACAACGTCGACGGACGCTTCCCCCGAGACGGTCGCTATCGACGGGGGAACAGCGAAAAATTCGGTCGCCGCGAACGCGGCGGCGGAAAAGGCGATTTCGAACGTATCGGACGGGGAGAGAAAAGCCGAAAAGGCGAACTTGACCCCGAATGCCGACAAGGACGAAAAAAGCGAAAAGAACGAAAGCGGCGAAAAATCCTCGGCGGGCGTGGAGGATAAAAACGCCGAAGTTATGGCGAGATTACTCTCTTTGGAGAAAAGCGTAGCGGAATTTTTAAACAAAAAGTCTGCCGAAAACGCAGTAAACGCGGAAACCGCTGAAAATGCGGCAAAAGCGGAAGCCGCCGAAAAGACGACGGGCGGCGAGGGGGAGAGAAGAGAGTACGACGCCGACGAGATAGTGAAAGCCTATCTTTTGAACGTTATGCGGGGTAAAACTACCGTTCCCGCAGGTGGCGGGGCGGCGATAGTCGCCCCGCCGCATAAACCTAAATCTTTCGCGGAGGCAGGAGAACTTGCCGCCGCAAGCATTAAAAATCATGGAGGATAATTATATATTATGGTAACACTTGCAAGCGCGGACAAAGCGCTTAAATCACTCTATCTCGACGTAGTTGCCGAGCAACTCAATACCGAGATAAATCCCTTTTTGGCAAAAATCAAACAGACGACTTCGGACGTATGGGGCAAAGAAGTCAGAAAAGTGGCTCAGTACGGCATCAACGGCGGTATCGGAGCGGGAACGGAAGACGGAAATCTGCCGACTTCATCGGGCAACTCTTACGAGCAGATGGTTTTGACTCTTAAAAACCTTTACGGAACCATCGAGATTTCCGACAAGGCGATAAGGGCTTCGGCAAACGACGCGGGAGCGTTCGTCAATCTTTTAAACGCCGAAATGGAAGGACTCGTCAAATCTTCCGCCCTCAATATGGGCAGAATGCTTTTCGGCGACGGCAACGGTATCTTGGCGAAAGTAAAGGGTATCGACGACGGCGAAATTCAGGTTACGGACGCAAGAAATATTCTGCCCGGTATGGTGGTATGCTTCCATTCGGGTTCTAACGGCTCGGCTTTATCCGTTACTAAGAGAAAGGTTTTAAACGTCAACAGAGACGATAAAACCATAACCGTCGACGGCACCGCTCTCACTACCACCGACGTACCCGTCGGAACCTTTATCGTCGTTCAGGGGTCTTTCCAGCAGGAAATCACGGGGCTCGGTGCGATTTTCAAAAGCACGGGCAGCATTTACGGACTTACGAGAAGCGACCATTCGTGGCTCGTTCCATATATGAATACCGAAGTCGGCGACATTTCCGAAACGGAAATACAGAAGGCAATCGACTACGTGGAGGAGAATGCGGGAAGTAAAATCAACTTCATCATTTGTTCTTCGGGAGTCAAGAGAGCGTTTATGAAATGCCTTTCGACCTACAAGAGAAATCTCGACGTCGAAGTGCTTAAAGGCGGCTATAAGGCTCTTTCTTACAACGGTATTCCGATTATTTCGGACAGATTCTGCCCCGAAGGTACGATGTACCTTTTGAATACCGACGACTTCGCTCTTCATCAACTCTGCGATTGGCAGTGGCTCGAAGGCGAGGACGGAAGAGTAATCAAGCAGGTTGCGGGCAAGGCTGTATACACGGCAACGCTCGTAAAATACGCCGAACTTATCTGTTCGAGACCGTGCGGACAGGCAATGCTTTCGGGAATAACCGAAGCGTAAAAATTTTTACGGAAATATCGTTACGCCCCGAAGCGAAAGAACTTTCGCTTCGGGGCGTAATTTTAAACGGGAGGCAAAATGAAAGTAAGGGAAGTAATAAAAGACGCCGCGAGGCTTATCGGCGACGAAAGTTTATATTCGGCTCTCGGCGACGAGACGACCGCTTTAACGGGCGACAATCTGAAAAAGACGGACGTCATGCTGAAATGCTATAACGACGCTCAGTACGAAGTCGCGACCAAATATCTGCCGATTATCGCGGAAGAGACTTTTTCGGGCGGAAAAATTCTTTACAAGTCGTTTAAACACACGCCGGGCAAAATACTCAAAGTAAGCGAGAACGGGGAAATTGTAGATTACGAAAACGGGGTCGATTATCTGACCGTAAAAAACGGAAAAATCGTCGTTAAATACGAGTATATCCCCGCGGATAAGTCGATTAACGACGATTTCGACTATGCGAATACCAAAATCGGAAAGGTGCCTTTCGCCTATGCCGTCGCCGCTTCTTACTGCCTTATCGCGGGCAGATTTTCGGAA
>CALGVF010000363.1 GCA_937920115.1 uncultured Clostridia bacterium | reverse complement strand
TTTTTTACCGTCTATATAACACTCGACGCCTTTACCCTCGTAATATTTACCGTCCGTAACTTCGAGTTTTTCTACTTCCGAATAAGTATCGAGTACAACTTTCGCGACAACTCCTCTCGCCACGCTTTCTGCCGAAACGAGAATTTTAATAAGTCTTTCTTTGTCTTCGGCGACCGTTTTCGTAATCTTTCCGTTTACGTTCGTTATTACGCCCGTACGCCCCATACATACACAATCGATAACGGAAAGTCTGTCTATAAGTCGATTATCGGGAATATTAACGCCGTTATCGGCAGATTTCAAAAAGGCGAATACTCTGCTCGATTTAAGCGAATAAAGTACGTTTCCTATTCTCGTGAACACGATAAACAGAACGCCCGTATAGAGCCACTTTGACGTCAACAGCGTGCCGTATTGTTTTATTTTGAAAAGCGGCGGAATGAACGCGATAAGAAGTCCTATTCCGAAAGTTACCAAATCGTATAACAGAAGGTTCTTTTTCGCCTTTTTCATACGTTCCGAATCTTCACTCCACTTTTCCTTTTGTTCGTCGGAATAATCGAGTTCCTTTATCTTTTCCGCTTTATCGTTCAGAAGAGTTCTGATAAAAGCATTCAAAGAATAAGCGAAGATTATAAGACTTCCCGCCAACCTATAACCGAAATACAGAATGACGAACGACGAAACAAGAATAATAATTTTTTCGCCGAAATATCTCTTTTCCGCAAAGTCGGATATAATCGAATAAAGCGTTTCATAGCCCGCCAAAGCGTACCCGAACATATATATCCAAGTCGCAACGTTATTCTTTTTGCGTAAAATGAAGCCGATTAAAATTAAAATCGCCGAAATCGAAAGAATAACCACACTTTCGATAATATCGAATTTTCTCTCTTTCTTCTTTTCGGTTTTCTTATCTTCTTCCGTCTCCTCTTCGGGTTCGGCTTGCTCTCCCTCTCCCGAAGTATCTTTTACTTCCTCGTCGCCGCCGAAATCAAACTCGATATTTTCTTCTTCAAAAATACCGCATATCGTACTGAAAACGTCATAATCGCTCGTTTTGTCGCTTATTCCGTAGCGAAGAGACTTGTTTTCGTTATCGAATTTAGCGTCGAGAACGCCGTTTACAAGTTTGACCTTTTCGATGGTCTCTTCGAGTTTTTCCTCGGAAATCTCGTCGAAATTCTCTACTTTGTACTCGATTATCTTAATTTTATCGTCCATATCGTCGCCCTCTTATATAGCCCAATCGCCGCCAATAAAAACGTCGAAAATCTTTCCGTCCTCAGTCTCGGCTTTTATAGATAAATCTTTCGTTCCGACCATAAAATCGACGTGTTCGAGCGATACGTTAAGCCCTGCCGCCTTAATCTGATTTTCGTCCATATCCCCTCCGCCTTTTACGCAGTTCGGATAAGAATCGCCTATCGCGAAATGGCAACTCGCATTTTCGTCGAAAAGCGTTTCGTAAAATAGCGTATTTTGTTTTCTGACGGGCGAATTATAACCGACAAGAGCGACCTCGCCGAGATAACGAGACCCCTCGTCGGTTTCGATTATGCTTTTAAGGTTGTCATATCCTTTCTCCGCTCCGTAATCGACGATTTTACCGTCCTTAAATTCAAACCAAAAGTTCTCGATAATCTGCCCGTTTCTGCAAAGAGGCATAGCGGCTACTAATTTTCCGTTCGCCGAGTTTCTGTCGGGGGACGAGAAAACTTCTTCGGTCGGTATGTTGGCGGCGAACATTACTCCGTCGAAAACGCCCGCTTCCGCTCCGCCGCAGAACAAATAGTTTTCGGGAAGTCCTATCGAAAAATCTGTCCCGATAGAATTTTTGTAGTACAACTTCTTTATTTTCGCTCCGTTTAACTTATCGCAACGACTTTGAAGCGTGTTCTGATGCTCTTCCCACGCCTTTACGGGGTCGTCTGCGGAAAGTCTCGCGGTGTCGATTATAGCCTGCCAAAGTTTTTTCACAGCCTCGGTAGCGGACAAATCGGGATATACTTTTTTCGCCCATTTTTTATTCGGGTAGGCGAACAAACTCCACCGTATTTTGTTTGACGAGGTGTAGTCTCTGAATTTTGAAAACGCGGCGTTTTTCGCTCTTCTGTATATCGCGGTTTTTTCGGGGTTAATACCCTTGAAATTTTCGGGATCGTCCGAGATAATCGCCATATACGCCACTTTTTTCTCGACGAACGACTCTCTCTGTATCTTTTCCCATTCGGGAATAATCGCGAGTTGTTTTTTCGTCTTGTACTTGAAACCGTACTTCGATACGATCTCGTCGTTCCATAAAACTTCGACGTCCGACGCTCCGTTTTTATAAGCCGAAAGAACGATCTCTTCGACCAAATCGGCGGCGTTTACGGGAGCGGAAATTACAAGCGTTTCCTTTTTTTGAAGATTAACGCCCGTTTTTACGACGAGTTCCGCATATTTTTTTAATATTTTTTTATTCATAGCGACCATATTTTAGCAAAAAACGCACAAGTTGTCAAGTTATCCTTTCGGCTATAAAGATTTCGCTAAAATTTTTGATAATGTTTTCGCTAATTCTTTGATTAAATCGCGTGAATGTGTTATAATCTTATCACATTCTATGAAGCACATATTATAGAGTAAAACAGGATAATAAAATGGACAAGAAAAAAGAACCGAATAACGTTGCCGACAAGGTTATCGACAACTTTATCAAACCGCATATAAGAAAAAAACGCCGAAAAAAATCGGGTAAAATACCCGTTTCCGAATCGGAAAGGTTTAACCCCGACGTAATAAACGGCTTAAACAGCGAGCAAGTCGCTTTAAGAACGAGACAAAATCAGACAAACGACAAGGAAAAGACCTACTCTCGTACCGTATTTCAGATTGTTTCGTCGAATTTGTTTACGTTTTTCAATCTGCTCTGCGTTTTATGCGTTGCCGCGTTGATTATCGCGAGAGAAACGAATTGGGCTAACTACTTTTTCGTCTTAGTTTACGCATTAAACCTCGGAATAGGCATTTTTCAGGAGATTAAAGCCAAAAACTCGATAGAAAAACTGTCGATTTTAAATCAACCGAACGCCGCAGTACTGAGAAACTCGAAAATCACGAAAATACCCGTCAACGAAATAGTTTTAGACGACGTTATTAAAATATCGACGGGAGATCAGATTTGCATAGACGGAACGGTACTGAGCGGCTTTTTGGAAGTGAACGAATCGATGCTCACGGGCGAATCCGTACCCGTTAAAAAAGCGGCGGGCGATACCGTTTTATCGGGCAGTTTCGTTGTCAGCGGCTCCGCACTCGCCGTCGTAGATAAAGTCGGCGAAGAACGGTACATTCAGACCCTTTCAGCAAAAGCCAAAAAATTCAAAAAACCGCACTCCGAACTTATGATTACTCTGCAATGGATAATAAGGGTCATAGGCTTTTTGATTATTCCGATTAGCATCGGAACGGCTTTAACGAATTACCACGCCATAATAAGAGGCGGCAACCCCGCGTTTATCGCAGGCGATAAACTGACGGCGGACGGAGTCGTGGAAGTCGTAAGCAGAACGACGTCGGTAGTTATCGGTATGATTCCCTCGGGAATGTTCCTTTTGACTACTCTCGCCTTGGCGGTCGGCGTTATAAGGCTCGCTAACAGGCATACTTCCGTACAGGATATGTACTCGCTCGAAATGCTCGCAAGGGTTGACGTTCTTTGTCTAGACAAAACGGGAACGATTACCGACGGCAGAATGAAGGTCTCGAACTGTATTCTGTTCAACAGCACATACCCCTACTCCGTAAACGAAATAATCGCCTCTATGCAACACGCCTTAAACGACAACAATCAGACGGCAAGGGCTCTTAAAAATTATTTCGGCAATCAATCGAAACTCGTATCGAGTAAAAAAATACCGTTTTCGTCCGAGAGAAAGTACTCGGCGGTAACGTTTACAAACAACAAAGAAGAAATCGGCACTTTCGTCTTAGGAGCCCCCGAATTTATTATCGAAAAAAGATATATGAGTTCGTCGGTGAAAAATCAAATCGAACACTACACTTCACTCGGACAAAGAGTTCTGATGCTCGCAAAATCTGAAAAGCCTATCGAAGACGATAAGATACCGAAAGACGTCAGACCTTTCGCCCTTATTACGCTCAGCGACAATATCAGAAGAGACGCGATAAAGACAATCGATTGGTTTAAGAAAAACGACGTCGCCGTGAAAGTCATTTCGGGCGACAACCCCATGACCGTAGCCGAAGTCGCGAGAAGAGCCGGAATAGAGGGAGCGGATAAATTCGTGAGTTTGGAGGGAATGAACGAAACCGAGGTCATAAACGTTGCGAACAAATACAACGTTTTCGGAAGAGTTACGCCCGATCAGAAAGCGATTCTCGTTAAAGCAATGAAGTCCGTCGGACACACGGTCGCAATGACGGGCGACGGCGTAAACGACATTCTCGCAATGAAAGAGTCCGACTGCTCCATAACGGTGGCGACGGGAAGCGACGCGACGAAAAATATCGCACATATAGTTCTAATGGACAACAACTTCAACTCCATTCCACACGTAGTTGCGGAGGGGCGAAGAGTTATTAACAATATTGAGAAATCGTCCTCGCTTTTCCTTATGAAAACACTGTTTACCATGGCTCTCGCGATAGTTTCGATTTTCTCGAAAGAACTGTTCATGCTCGAAAGCAGTATGATGATGCTTCTCGAAATGCTCGTAATCGGCTTCGGCTCGTTCGCTCTTTCGATGCAACCGAACACGAACAAGGTTCACGGAAAGTTTATAGGCTATCTTATATCTCACGCTCTGCCGGGTACATGTATTTTAATGTTTAACGTTTTATTATTTAAAATACTCGACAAATACACGCAGATACAGTTCAACACGCCGACAAGCGGAATGTTCAATACTCTTCTCGTAGCGGCTTTGACTTTCGGCGGCATATCGTATTTCTACGTTATTTGTAAGCCGTACAATTTATACAGATTTATCGTAACGGCGATTATCGTTATCGCTTCGACTATCTGTCTCTGTTGGTTTATGCCGCCTATTATGAAGTTGCCGAATATCATAACCGATTTCGCTAATAATTGGCAATATATAACTTTGCTCTTATGTTTAATCGAAGCGGACGTTATTTTAGGCAAAGCCCTCACCTACTGTTTCGAGTCTCTGAACAGAAAACTTGCGAAAAATCATATAACGATTATAAGTCCGTTGGACTAACGCTATTGAATTGTTCGTTATCAGAAAAAAGACTATAAAAATAAGATACCTGAGAAATGTAACAGGTATCTTATTTTTATTTGATTTGCTATTATATGGGACGTCGCCTTAAAGTCGCCGTCCCCTACGGCATAATTGAATAAATATTTAGATTTAATAAAATGATTGTTTTAAATGTATTATATTATTCACTAATTCTACCGAACAAGCGATTGATAAAATCTGCTTGACGACTTTTATCCTGATAATCGTAGGGGACGACGCCCTCGGCGTCCCGTCTTTTTTAGCCTTTATATATGTTTCTACTGTAAAGATACTACGGGGTTTTCGATTTCGGCTATCGGCTCCGATTTCAGATATTCGAGAATAATCTGCGGTTCGTCCTGTTCGTTCTCGGATAGATAATGTATTCTCGCCCTTAAATGAACCCACGCCTTGTTTTTGAGTTTCAAGGGTTTATCCGACGAACACAAATGTCCTATAAGTTGAATATCGTTCGCGCAACAAGTCATTGCAAGTCTGCCCGCAACGAAGGTATTTTCGGGCAATTTAGCCGACAATACCGTCATACAGTTAAACTCGACTATTTTCCCCTCATACCTCGACCGATTGTCGAAAGTATCTATATAGAAAACGCCGAAATCGTCGTCGGAAATTTTCATTTCGTCGGCGATTTTATAAGGCAATTCCTCTACGAAACTTACGGGGTTTCCGTCTTTGCCGAGAGTAATGAAATACGCGTTTTTATTGATAAGTTTCAGACTTCTTTTATATCCCGCCATTTCCGAAGTCTCTTCGCACCTGTTCATTATAACGATGTCGGAAGAGCCTACCATATCCTGAAACTTCTGTCGCATATTGTTGAAGTAAATTTTGAACGTGGTAGCGTCGATAATGGTAAAAGTCTGTTCGACCATAACGTAAGGCGGGAGTTTGATATTTTTCCAATCCCACATTGCGTTTTCTTCGATAAATAAAGCGTGCGGCTTATTTACTCTTATCAAGTCGTTGATTTTTTCGACGGTAAAATCTTCGGGACTTTCAAATTGGTAGAATACGGCGTTGACCTTCGCAAGGGCGGACGGGTCGTATTCGACTTCGCCCTCTTCGGTCGATAAAACGAGAACTCTGTCTATATCGCCAAAATCGCCGTTTACAAGCGAATCTATGATAAAGGTTGTCTTTCCGCTTTCGAGTATTCCTCTTACGAGTACCGCGGGGAACGTTCTAGCCATAAATTACTCTCCCAAAAAGAGATTTTCGATTTTCTTCTCGTCAATCTTCGAGCCTATAACGCAGAGTTTACCAGTATAATCGGGTTCGCCGAGTCTTATTTCGTAATCGCCCGCAACGAGGTCGAAATAATACCATTTCTCGTTGTCAGCCGCTTTTACGACGCCTTTCGCTCTTAAAATCACGCCGAGACCCGCGTTTTCGTCGCACAAAGTCTTTAACGCGGCTTCGAGTTTTGCCTTGGTAAACGAAACGGGAGTTTCTACGCCCCAACTCGTAAACACCTCGTCGGCATGGTGATGGTGGTGATGCTCGTGTTCGTCATGGTCGTGGTGGCAGCAATGGTCATGCTCGTCGTCATCGTCGTCGTGATGGTGGTGACAATGCTCATGTTCGTCTTCGTCATCATCGTGGTCATGGTGACAGCAATGGTCGTGAGACTCATGCTCGTCGAGTTCGAGACTCTTCAAAAGAGCGTCCACGTTATGCGTATCGCCTTCGAGGACTTCGAGAAGTTTGTCCGCTTCGAGTTCGGTAACGGGCGTAGTTACTACCGTCGCATGGGGATTAAGCGATTTTATAAGTTCGACCGCCGCTAAAACCTTATCGTTCGTAAGTTTATCGGTTTTGGATACTATAATCGTGTTTGCCTGTTTGACCTGATCGTCGTAAAATTCGCCGAAATTCTTGTAGTACATTTTGCACTTGCCGCCGTCGACTACGGTCGCGACGATATTTATCTTCAAAGGCTCGTCCACTTTCTCGATTGCCTTGATAATGTCGGAAAGTTTACCTACGCCCGACGGCTCTATTATAATTCTGTCGGGAGCGTAATTCTCTACGAGTTCTTTCATAGATTTTGAAAAGTCGCCGACGAGCGAACAGCAGATACAGCCCGAATTTATTTCCTTGATTTGTACTCCGCTGTTCTTTAAGAACGAACCGTCTACGCCTATTTCGCCGAATTCGTTTTCGATAAGAACGACTTTTTCGTTTTTCAGTTTGCTTTCAAACAATTTTTTAATGAGCGTAGTTTTGCCTGCTCCCAAAAAACCCGATATTACGTCTATTTTAATCATTTTTAACACTTCCTTATAATCAAGGGCGCAAATAATTTGCGCCCGTTTTTTGCTTTTATTGAATTATCTTGCGGATAAAACTTCCTTTTCATACTTCATGATTTCGTCGTACCACGAAGTATCTGCGGCAACTCCGCATTCTCTGCAATATTCAGCCCAAACGTCGCCGAACGGCATAGTCTTCATTTCTTCCTGCATTACCATAAGTTTCGTGAAGTTAGCCGTATCCTGCAACTCTTTAAGCATTGCGTTAGGCGTAACCATAGCGGAAAGAAGAGCCTTTTGCCAACTTCTGATACCTACGACCCAAGCCGAAATACGATTGATGCTCGCGTCGAAATAATCGAGAGCCATATATACTCTGTCCAAAGCGTCGCATCTGACGATTTCCTTAGCCATTTCTTTCGTCTCGTCGTCGAGAAGAAGAACGTGGTCGGAATCCCATCTTACGCCTCTCGTGATATGCAAAGCAATCTCGGGGAAGAAGCACAGAAGAGCGGGAATCTTATCGGAAACTAGTTCCGTCGGGTGATAGTGTCCGTTATCCATAAGCGGAAGGCAACCTTCGTGCATCGCGGCGAAACTCAAAGTGAATTCCGCGCTGCCTGCGGTATACGATTCTACGCCGATACCGAATACTTTCGATTCTACGCACGGTTTGACGAGATTTCTGTCGAACGGTTCGGAAAGAATTTCCTCAATCGACTTCTTGTATCTGAGTCTCGGTCCCATTCTATCTGCGGGAACGTCCTTGAAGCCGTCGCCTATCCAAATGTTCATAACGCAGGGAATACCCGTTTCTTTTGCGAAATATTCGGCTATTCTCACGCAAGCCTTGCCGTGATTTACCCAAAACTTTCTGACGTTTTCGTCGGGGCTTGTAAGCGTAAGTCCGTTTTTAACCATGGGGTGCGAGAAGAACGTGGGGTTAAAGTCGATGCCCATTCCTCTTTCTTTCGCGAACTCAACCCATTTTTTGAAGTGCTTGGGTTCTATCTTATCTCTGTCCACGAACTCGCCTTTCTCAAAAATGGCGTAGCAGGCGTGAAGGTTCAACTTCTTGGTACCGGGGCAAAGCGACATAGCCTTGTCCATATCCTGCATGAGTTGTTCGGGAGTTTTAGCCTTACCGGGGTAATTTCCCGTAGTCTGAATACCGCCCGTCAAAGGTCCGTCGGTATCGAAACCCGTAACGTCGTCGCCCTGCCAACAATGTACGGCAAGCGGAACGGTTTTAAGTTTTTTTATAGCGGCGTCGGTATCGACTCCGTATTTTGCGTAAATGGCTTTCGCCTCTTCGTATCTGGAATTCATCGTCCTCTCCTTTTGC
>CALGVF010000362.1 GCA_937920115.1 uncultured Clostridia bacterium | reverse complement strand
TCTTCGGCGATCGGGTGCAAAAAAGAAGGGGAGTCTTCCGAGACTGAAAGTTTAGGTAATTTTTCTTTTGTAGACGAGGAAAATCGTCCGAAAGACGAAGATTTTAACGTGTATGCGTATTACTTTCCGAATTTCGGTACGCAAAACGTCGATAAACCCTACGACCCCGTAAACGATTGCGAGTGGGGCGTGGTACAACGCGCGATATCGAGATTCGAGGGGCATGAACAGCCGAAAGTACCGCTGTGGGGATATGAAAATCATTCCGACCCCGCAGTTATGTCGAACGTTATAGAAACGGCGAGCAGTTACGGTATAGACGCGTTTATTTTCGATTGGTATTGGTACAGAGAGATACGCCTTGGCGGTAAAGACAACGGAACGTATCTTGAAAAAGAACTCGAAAACGGATTTTTAAAGGCTGAAAACGACGACGCAATGGATTTTGCCATATGTTGGTGCAACCACGACGCCGCAGGAAACAAAGGTATATACGAAGACCCCGAAGAATTTGAAATAATGACGGATTATATTATCAAAAATTATTTCTCAAACGACAATTACTTACGCGTAGACGGAAAATTATATTTCGGGATATGGGATATGAGCGCGTTTGTCGAAATGTATAAAAACGAATGGGGAATAACCGACATTCGTCTTGCAAAGGCCGCGCTTGACGCTTTCAGACAGAAAGTAAAAGATAAAGGACTCGGAGATTTGTATATCTCTGCAATGGAATACAACCTTACTGCGGTTGACGCGTCAGCCGCCTGGCCCGGCGGAATTCCCCCGCTCGACTGGAATACAGCCGTGTATATGGAAGTAGACGACGTTACCGATTATAAATTATCTATTGCCAAAGACGAGTCGTATATCCGTTACGATCTCGATGAAAAAGGCGGCGTGTACGAATATTCCAAATGGTCGGAAAGTCAGATTAAAGCAATGAAGCAAATGAAGACGTCGTATAACGCGCTTAACGTTAATTACGTTCCGTGTTTGCTTATGGGTTACGACGTAACCCCGCGCGTAGGACCTTATAAAGACTGGGATGCCTCTATCGGCGTATATCCTCAAAGCCCTGTCTATTTCAATAACAATCCTGCCGCAGTAGGTAATTACGCTACTAATATCAAGAAAATTTTACAGGAAAACAATCAGAATACCGTATATATTTACGCCTGGAACGAGTGGGCGGAAGGTTCGTATCTCGAACCCGACTCGAAATACGGTTACGATTATTTAAGAATGGTGCAATCGGTATTCGGTTGCTAAAAATTATAAGGAGATAAAATTATGAGAAAATTTTTAACTAAGGTTTTAACGTTGTCGCTTTGTACAACTATCGTTTTTGGGTGCGTCGCTTGCGGCGGCGGCAAAGAATCTGCGTCGGACAGCGGAACTTCTACGCAAAAAGTAAAAATAGTAGTTCCCGACCTTATCACCGGCAAAAAAGGACTTAACGCGTGGGAATTGCAACGTCAGGAAGAGTTTAAAAAAGCCTATCCGAATATCGAAGTGGAATATAAAAGCAATCCGACGACGGATCCTGCGAAAAACATTCAGGCAATGATCACCAACCTGAGCAATCAGGAAATGGCGTACACGCTTCTTAAAGCGAATTCCAACACTTACGCCCGCACCGTTTATCAGTCGAAACTTACCTGCGACGTTTCAAAATATATGACCGCCGAACAAATTGCCGAATACGATTCTTCCGTTCTTTCGGGGTATTACGACGGCAACGCTCTCGTAGGACTTCCTTTCAGACAGGAATTTCCGTTACTCGGCTTTAACCGTAAGCATTTACAATCGGAATACGTTAAAACGCAATTAGGAATAGATCCCGCGGCGGCGGACGCCAACGAACAGGTTGAAGCGAAAATCGACGCGATCGAAACTTGGGACGATTTCCTTGAAATAGCAAAAAAATTGTCGGGTACTTACGCGGTAAGCGGTAAAAACGTTACGGTTTCGGGTTACGGCGGTTATCTTACGGACTATTATATCGGTTTGGGCGTATGGAACGTTGCTAACGGTTACAATACGGTTACGCAACACGAATCCGGCAAGATGGATATAGATATGACTAACACGCAAACCGTTGAAACTCTGGAGTTTTTACAAAAACTGAAAAACGAGGGTGCGTTGACTCATAACACTAATCTCGGTTATACCGATTTCTTCAATCAGATTTTCCAGAATAAAATAGCGAGTTTCATTTATTATCCTACCTGGGCAACGTCGTGGTTCGAACCAAACGGCATTTTTGCGTCCGACGTTAAAGTTATAAATATACCTTACGGGCCGTCTATCGCCGCACTCAAAGAAAAGGCAAAAACGGATTCTACCGTAAAAGTACCGTCTACAAACGTAAACTTTTCTTTAAGTTACGTTCTTAATTCCCGCGCAACGGAAGAACAAAAACAAGCGGCAATTACTTACGTTATGTTTATGCACGGCGAAGAAGCGGTACACGATAAAATAGAATTTGCCAAAGAAAATATGGTTTCTATGCTTACAGTTCCGCCGTATCCTTTCGACGATACTTACTTGTCCGACACGTTATTCGCAAACGTTCCGTCCGATTGGAAGAAATCCCTAACCGCTTCAATCAAAGACTACTACGTTTTCAATCAGAACAGCGACGCGTTTATTCAGTATATAGCGACCGCCGTTCCCGGAATAGTAAACGGTAAAGACGGATCGGGTACTTACAACACGAGAGAAAGTCTTTTGAACAGACTTACCTCGCTCAACGGCACTATTTATTCTCAATTCCTCAACGGGTATAATTCTAATTTCGATTAAGGGTAAGAAGATGAATGAAGTTTCCAAAAGAAAAAGATTGCGTAAAATGCGGGAATTCGGGCTTGCCGCGGCATTTATCTTCCCCGGTATGCTGTGTATTTTCGTATTCAAGTACGTTATGTCGGCGCAATCGTTGATTTACTCGTTTTTCAATTACGATTACGTTTCTCCTCCGGGAGAATTCGTCGGGCTTAAAAACTATATAGCGATTCTTGCAAAAGACAGTTTGTTCTGGCCGCAGTTGAAAAACACGTTTATTTTATGGGGATATAGTCTGTGTTTCGGATTTATTACGCCGATTATTCAGGCTTTGCTTCTCAATGAAATAAAAGGAAAACCCCGCTCTTTCGCAAGGTATCTGTACGTTCTGCCCGCCGCCGTTCCCGGCGTCGCAGGGCTTGCCGTATGGAGATATATATGGAATCCCGACTCGGGAATAGCGAATATGATTATCGGCTTTTTCGGAATAGAGCCTCAGACGTGGCTTTTAGACGAAAAACTGATAAAATTAACGCTTTCATTGCCGGGGTTGTTGGGCGGCGGACTTAATCTTTTGGTCTATCTTATTGCAATAGAGGGGGTAAGCCCCGAGTTGTACGAGGCGGCTTCGCTCGACGGGGCGACGCGTTTTAAATCGCTTATATTCATCACGCTGCCGCAGATAACGTATATGATAAGCATACAGTTGCTTTTGAGTATATCGGGTTCGCTCCTTGCATTCGATACGCCGTATATTATGACGGACGGTTCGGGAGGACCTAACGGTGCGGCTACTACGGTAGTATTCGGTATTTACAACAAGGCTTATACGGAATTGCAATACGGGCAGGCAATGGCAACTTCTATCGTGTTGCTGATTATTATGCTTGCGATGAATTTTATAAAACAAGCATTTGAAAAGAAGTTCGGCGACGATTAAGAGGAATATTATGGCTATACAAAAAGTAACGAATAAATTAAAGCAAAATTGGCTTAAATATCTTGCCGCCGTACTTACCACCGTATGGATCGTCGTTTTATTGTTTCCGCTGTATTGGCTTTTAGTTTCGTCTACAAAAGACGCGGCGGAAGCGATGCGTAACCCGCCGACTTTAACGGTAGTGCTTCCCAAAGATTATACCGTTTATCTCGACACTTCGGATTTGGACGATTACGACGAGGACGATTTTAAATATGAATCGCTCGTACTCGAATGGATGCTTTCATCAAGGAATCTGACGATAAATTTAAACAGCGTAAGCGTTGCGAGGGTTGAAAACGGCAATGTTATTTCGGTTTCAAAATTGAAATATTCAACGTATAAAGACGTCGAAGAGGAAATATTTGTCGGAAGCGTAGCGGAGTCTTTAATTCAGAACTGGCGAAATCTTAGCAGTAAAAAATATCAGACTTTGTTGTCTGTTATGGAAAAGGACGGTTACGAAACGGGTTTAAATCAAACCCCGAAATATATGGACTCCGAGCATATCCGAGATATATCCGCTTATTATGCAAACGTAATGGACGAACGAAATCAGACCATAACCGATTCGGAGAGAATTACGACGATAAGGGGGAAACTGACGGGCATTTCATATAAAAACAATTTTATCGGAATGTTTAACAACTACGTTACGGCATGGAAAAACCCGAATGGAAATTTTCTGTTTATAAGACACATGGCAAACAGTACGTTTATTGCCGTTGTCGCCGTGTTGTTGCAATTTGTCTTTTCGGCTTGCGTTGCTTACGGTCTGAGTTTTTTGGTAAATAAAAGAGCGTCGAAAATCTTGTTGATGTTTTTCGTCGTCACTATTATGTTACCGGGAATCGTCGAGCAAATACCGCTTTATACTACTTTGGTAAGATTGAATCTCGACAACTATTGGGGCATACTGTTGCCGGGAGCAACAAGCGTAACCTATATAGTTTTATTCAAAGGGTTCTTCGGACAATTACCGAAAGAACTTCGCGAGGCGGCTAAGTTGGACGGAGCGGGGGAGTTTTATATATATTTCCACGTTGCCGTTCCTTTGTCCGCTCCCGTATTCGGAGCGGTCGGAATAATGACCTTTTTAGGTCAATGGAACAATTTCTTTTGGCCTAATATGCTTTTATCGGATGAAAAACTATATACGTTTCCGATGATTATTCAACGCGCGATGGGTGAAACGGGCGGGGGAATGAGAAACTACTCCATATCGCTCGCGATGAGCGTTATCGCGACTATACCCACGTTCTTTATGTTTGCGTTCATGCAAAAACAAATGCGTGCGGGGTTGGTTCTCGGAAGTATTAAAGGATAGGTGAAAATATGAAAATCGGACTTGAATCGGTGGCGTATTTCGGTCTTTACGATTACGCCGAAGGGTTGAAAAAATTAAGAAGCCACGGCTATGAGTGTATAGATTACGGAGAACTTTGCAAGCGAAACAGCGACTTGTATACGTTCGACAACGATAAATATCGCGGATTTTTAAGCGATATAGGAGAAGAAGCCTATAAGCAAGGCGTTGAGATAAGACAACTTCACGGGCTATGGGCAACCGACGATAAAACGAGAGAATTACGCGAAGAAAGCATACGATACTTCATAAAGGAAATAGAAGGGGCTTATTATCTCGGTTGCAAAAATATCGTCATTCACCCGTTTTTACCGTACGGTTGGGGTGTGGAAATAGACAAGGACAAGATATGGGACGTCAACGTAGACCTCTTTTCCCGACTTTTGCCTTACGCCGAAAAGTACGGCGTTACTATCTGCGCTGAAAATCAGCCTTTTACGGCAGTCGCTATGAGTACCGTAAAAGAAGTAAAAAAATTAGTTCGGGCGATTGATAACCCGTTGCTTAAAGTTTGTCTCGATACGGGACACGCCAACGTTTTTCACGACGATTTAGCCGCAGACGTCCGACTGCTCGGTAACGATCTCGCCACTTTACACGTTCACGATAACAAAGGTAATTGGGATCAGCATTTGATTCCCTATATGGGAAATATTAAGTGGGACGAATTTTTATCCGCTCTTCATGAAATAGGTTATAACGGTTGTTTTACTTTGGAAACGATGATTTCCACCGCTATGCCGCAGCCGGTAAAAGAAGAAATGCAACGT
>CALGVF010000361.1 GCA_937920115.1 uncultured Clostridia bacterium | reverse complement strand
AAGGCGTTTCGGAAATTACGCCCGAGGGGTACGAGACGGCGAGCCTTTCAGCCGAAAACGCTTCTCGCGGTTACAATGCGAAAAAAATTAGATTTTACGACGAGAAAGGCGAGATAATATCCGACCTTTCGGGGCGTTATTACAGCGTTAAAGCGGCGAGCGTTCTACCCGACTATACCGCAAGCGAAAAATTGTTTATAGGGTGGAAGATAGGCGACGGACTGTATAAGGTCGGCGGTAGCGTTTCCGCGAAAACGGTAAACGCGTACGACAACGTATACGCCGCGACGATAGGTTTTTCGACTTTCGAAGGCGTTTATTTCAGAATAGGCGAAAACGCCCGCGTTTCGGGAATACGTTTCGATACGACGATAAATTCCGACGATTATGCCGCTAACGAAAACTTTATAACCGAATACGGCACTTTGATACTTCCTTCCGACTCGTTAGACGGAAAAGAAATCACTCTTGAAAATTTTATTGCGGACGAGACCGTTCTGAAAATAAAAAGTACGAACTACTTAGCCGAAAACGACGTTATGATTTATCGCGGGGCGATATTCAGCGTAAAGGAGTCTAATTATAACAGAGACTTTTCCGCGAGGGGATATATTACGATAAAATATTCGGACGGAAGTACCGCGAATTTCTATTCGGGAACGACGGCGAAAAATTCTGTCGCGTATATGGCTAAATGGTACAAGGAAAATCAAAGCGAAGCATACGGCGGTCTCAGCGAAGACAGGAAAGCGATAGTAGACGCTTACGCCGCCGCTTATCAGGCGTAACGAGGAGGAGCGAATATGAAAAAATATACGAAACCCGAAGTATACGAGATCGAAGTTTCCGACGTCGTGAGGGCGTCTTACGGTAGGGTTGACGACGACGGATTCGGAATAGATTACGGAGAAGATATATTCGGTTAAAATTATGAGAAAAATAACGATACTGCTTATTCTTACAGCCGTTCTCGCGTTTGCTTTCGCGTGCAGTTCGGGCGGCGACAAAGATACGGAAAGCGAGAAATCGACAACCGAATTAATCTCGGAAATTATATCGGAAGAAGAAAGTTCGCAAGATTCCGAAAGCGATTCAAGCGGAAATTCCGAATCGTCGGGCGGCTCGGGATCGGCATCCGACGGCTACTCCGAATCGGCGTCCGACAGCGAAAGCAGCGGGAGCGGCGATAATGAGAGCGAAGTGTGGATAGGACCCGTTCCGCCAAAGAAATAAGGGCTATCGACGTTGAAAAATACGGCTATAAGTCGATTATCGGGCTTTTTTAACTAACAAAGACGAAGTTGAACGGAGAAATTATATGTATAATTCGATACGCCCCGGGAAAACGTGGTATGATACCGAGGGGAAAAGAATACAAGCCCACGGCGGCTCTATAATATGCGTTGACGGTACGTTTTATTGGTACGGCGAAAATAAAGAAGGCGTGACGGGAACGGCTACGGGCGAAAGGTGTAAGTTCTGGCACCACGGCGTGAGACTTTATTCCTCGAAAGACCTGTATAATTGGAAAGACGAGGGAATAATCGTTCCCGAAAGCGAGGACGAAAACAACCCGTTTTATCCGTCGACGATAATGGACAGACCGCATATTTTGTACAACGAAAAGACTAAGAAATTCGTTCTGTGGGCAAAGACGGCGAAAGGCGGCTTTAAAAACGCCGTTTTTTCCGTTTGCGAAGGAGACACCCTTTTTACCCTCGAATATAAAGGCGACGCGTTGTTTCCGAGTACCCGAGCGGGCGATTTCGACTTGTTTACGGACGGCGATTCGGCGTATATAGTCTACGAAAATCCGCACAGCGAAATGATTTTACAAAGGCTTACGGACGACTATACTCAACTTACGGACGCGTTTTCCTCGCATATTCAAAGGGAATGCCCGCCGCTCGTCAGAGAAGCCCCGTGTTACTTCGTGAGAAACGGCAGGAAATTTATTCTCACTTCGGGAACGACGGGATACTTTCCCAACCCGACGATCGCTTACGATATAACGGCGATGAGCGGCGAGTGGAAGGAACTCGGCGAGACGTGCAGAGGCGACAAAAACCGCAATTCTTTCCACGCTCAGTTTTCGTCTGTGTTCAGACACCCGTTCAAAAAGGATTTGTATATCGCCCTCGGCGACAGGTGGCTCACCGATTTGACAGAGGATTTGCCCGATATGGAAAAAGTCTTTTACGACAGGTATTCGGGCAAAAACGAGGGCGTTTTCGATTTCTCGAAGATAGGACGACTGTCGGAGGAAAATACGGACGAAGCCGATTACGTGTGGCTTCCCGTAAGATTTGACGAGAACGGAAATCCGTATTTAGAATGGCTCAGGGAGTGGAATACGGACGACTTCGACTGAAAACGCTTGTATTTGTTGTAAAAATATGTTAAAATGCAGGTAATAATCAAAAAGTCGGGGCGGAAGAATGTACACGATAGAAGACATTTCAAAAATGACGGGCGTAAGCATTTCGATAATATCGAGGTACTTAAACGGCAAAAACGTTCGTAAAGAAAACAAGAAACTCATTGACGAAGCGGTCAAGAAAACGGGTTATACCGCCAACGAATTCGCTCGGAATCTGAGACTTAAACAGACTAAGTGCGTGGGGGCGATAGTGCCTTCTTTGGACGACGGTTTCGCCCTTTCGGTTATGCACTACGTGGAAAAAGAGTTGAAAAAGAACGGGTACACCCTGTTTCTGAGCGACTGTCTCCGCGACGAGTCGGAAGAGATTTCCTGCGTGAAAATGATGCTTCAAAAAAGAGTAGACGCTCTCATAGTTCTGCCGATAGGCAACATGAAAGAGATTTCCGAACTGACGACCGCCGCAAACGTTCCGCTTATAGTTTTCGATCAGTATTTCAGCAATATTTCAGCCGATTACGTCCTCTTTGAAAACAAAGAAGGGGCAAGAAAGGCTTGCGACGTGCTTTTGGACAACGGACACAGAGATATCGCGATTATATTGGGACCGCTCGGCGATTACACTCCGAGACAGAGATTCAAGGGCGTAAAAAAGAGTTTCGAAGACCGCGGAATTCCTTTAAAGGAGGAATTCGTCTGCGAGGCGAAAGACTATTCGCTTGCGAGCGGCTACGATTTTACGATGAAGGCGTTGAGCGAAAAAAACAGACCTACGGCGATATTTTCCACCAACTTTGATATGACTTTGGGCGTTATAAAGGCGATAAATGAACTCAATCTGACCATTCCCGACGACGTGTCTCTTATGGCGTTCGATTTTTTGCCCATCTACGAAGCGATAAAACCGAAATTGTGGACGGTTACGCAGTCGATAGAAAAAATCGGCGAAAAAGTCGCGGAACGGGTAATGACCCGCATGCGGGATACCGACGAATCTCCGAACACGACTTTCTTTATAAGTTATGAACTTATCGAAGGAAAATCGGTAAAAAAAATAAACTGAACGACGATAAACGGCTTTGCGGAACGTAAGGTCGTTTTTTTATTGACGGTACGATAATTCCGACGGGCGAAAAGATTATCGGACGCGGAATAAATTTGATTTGTTTTTTTTTGCATTTTTTTGCTTTCGGGTATTGACAATCGGGTTGCCGTATGTTATAATGTTTACAAAGTGGAAACCTTTCCACTTTTAAAACGACAGACAGATTTAAAGAGAAAAATTTTTTAAAAGGATATATCCTTTTTATCTTTCGGCAAGGCGAAAGATAAAAATTCCTTTAAAGGAGGAAAAATGAATTTTAAAAGAGCGGCGG
>CALGVF010000360.1 GCA_937920115.1 uncultured Clostridia bacterium | reverse complement strand
TTTCCACAACTCAAAATGCCGTCGGTCGTCAATTTGCCTTGGCAAATTCTTGCCGTAGGACTCCCGCTTGCGGGAAACGGCAAAGCCTCTGCCGCCCCGCTCTTTTTCGATATGAACAAGGTCTACCCTTTTCATATCAACCCGTAAAACAGACTACCGCTCGTTCAATTCATATTCAAAATATACTCTACCGCTTTCTTGCTTTGCTCCGATCCTATTGTAAAACTCAATAGACGGAGTATTCCAATCTAAGCAACTCCATTCGATTTTCGAGTACCCCTCCGACTTTAACGTTTTTGAAAGTTCCGAGAAAAATTCCTTACCTAAACCTTTACGACGATATTCGGGCTTAATGAACAGGTCTTCCAAATGAGCGTTCGCTATTGCGGAAAACGAGCCGAAAACGGGATAATATATTGCGTATCCGACGGCGTCGTCGCCATACTCCGCAATAACCGCAGTCGCCGCTTTCTTTTCAAAAAGCCAATATCCGAGCGTTTCAATAGACCCCGTGACGTCTTGCGGTCGTTTTTCATAAGTCGCTAAACCCTTTATAAAATCAAAAATCAGACCAACGTCTTCTTCCGTTGTTTTTCTTATCGTTAAACGTTCCGTATTCATATTGTCACCTGAATTAAGATATTGAAACAATTATATCACTATATCTTTCGTCGGTCAACTTTTCGCCGACCTCTCACCCCGCAAAGATTCAAAACGCTTGTTTTTATTTTTTTACTGAAAACACGTTAATTTATTTGATTATCGAAAAGTTTTGTGCTATATTTTTCTCGAATATTTTACTAAGGAATTATTCGTCGTTATCCTTAAGAGGAATACGAAGAACCTGAATTAACTATTACCACTTCACTCAACGTTTTAACCGCAAGCGGAGATTTTATATTAGGCGAAGACAATATTTACGAAGGCGAGCAACCCGACAGGTGGTAATAAAAAAACGAAAATTCTATTTACCAAAGAAAGCGTTGAGGAATTTTTGTCTTTTCACCACTATTACGATATATGCGGACATATAGCGTCCCCCGAGACTCTGCATTTATACCGTAAAAAATAAGCCAAGACTTTTAATAAAGCCGAACCATAAAACAAAATAAACGAAAAAATAATATAAAAGGAACAGCCCGACTTCCCGTCGGGCTGTTCCTTTTATTACTTTGATTTTTTAAATCTTAAACATAATATACGGAATAAGAACTCACATCTTGATCCCAATTAAAGCCTTTTTTTATGGATTCCCATTGTTTGCTTGTACCTTTAAAGTATAGTGATTTAAGACTTTTACAACCACTGAATGCAAAATCTCCAATTGAAGTTACGCTAACGGAAATTGTTATACTAGTAAGCCTGCCACAATTTTTGAACGCAAAACTGCTGATAGAAGTAACACCTTCGCTTAAAAAAACCATTTTTAAACTTGCAGGAATGTAATAATAGTAATATTTATTTTCATAATCATATCCATTATAATTAAACGCGATTGATCTTCATATTGAAATGTCGCACCGCTAATTATTGAACTACTTGAAGTCGTCCTTATGTAGCCGAAAATATATCCAAATACTTGATTATAACCATTGTTAGCCTTCTTACTCGCTCCTATAAACGGCAATGTGATACTTTCAAGCGAAGAACAGTCTCTAAATGCCGAAGCTTCAATGCTTGTTACATAATCGGGAACAATTATTTCAGAAACGGTATTATCTTTTACGCCCGTTATTTCGCAGGTATTAGGAGAAGCATTAAAGGTGAAATTCGACATTTCGTCGTTAGCCTTAAACCTTGCTATCACGTCGTATTCTACCGTAAACGTATACTCTTTTGCCGTTGAAATCAATTTTTCACCATTAAACCAACCGACAAATTCACAACCTAAATATTCAGCAGTTACAACGCTTTTTATTTCTTCGCTTCCATACTTTTTAGTCGTCTCGTTCGTTATTTCGCCGTATGAATAGTTCTCATTCGATAAAGCGTATGTATTTCTTGTATAGAACACTTTTAACACAAGGCTTCCGTCGCCTGCTATATTCCCGCTCAATACTCCTCGATACTCGTTCAACGTAAAGTGGTCGTAAGTCTTTATATCTGCCGTTGCGGCAGTGTCGGTAGTTCCCTGTAAATCGACTGTTTCGTACAGCGTATAGTTGCTATTTTCAAGATTTTCCAAGTAGTACTCCGTTTTATACGCCGTGTCGGCATTTGCCGTCCAATTTGCCGTTATAACCATGCTCTCGGTTATCGGTTGGGTAAAATCATAACTCCAATTTTCAAAGGTATAACCTGCTCTTGTTGTTTCGGGTGCGGAAATAATCGCACCTTCTTCTACCGTCTGACCGTTTACCGCCGTTCCACCGTTTGTCCTGTAAATAACGTTATACATAGGACGGCGACGAATGCTGACTTCGTAAATAGTTCCCGATTCGCCGTTTAATAATTCTATAACATAAATAACGTTTTCTCCTTCCGATAACGGAACAATTCTTGTGGCAACTTGCCGTATTCCGTAAATATCCAAAGAAACAACGTACTTGATTACTCCGACAATCTCTATTTCGTCAACAAAAGAAAAAGTCGTCTGAGAGTTAGGAACTATACCGCTAACGGTAATATTCCCGTCGACGTTCTCGTCTCCGACGGAAAGGGTCTTAAAAAATATTTCACTTTCAAGTTCGGAACCTTCGTCGGGAATTGTGTCGGTTGCCGTACAGCCGTTACGGTTGCAATGAGCGGTTTTCGTCCCGTCTTTTTCGTACGTTGCGTTGTTGTCGGAAACGTAATCTGTAAACTCGTGACCCAATTTACTATCAATATCCGTTACCGTATCGGTTTGATTGCAACGGTCGCATTTCGCAGTCTTCGTTCCGTCTTCCGTACAGGTTGCGTTACTGTCAGAAACATAGTTTGTAAAACTATGATTTAAGGCTTCGCCATACTCAAAAGTTGCAGACCCTTTTTCACCGCAGGAACAAGAATAAAAATACTTAGCCTTATTCGTACAGTCGGCGGCGGTAGATAAATACTCGTCTTTTACCATTTGTTCCGTGAAAGAATGAGTGTGTTTCTTTTTACAACCGCTTGCAAAAAACGTTGCGGAAACTAAAAGAGTTAAACATAAGACAGAAAGTAATAATTTTTTCATTATTTAATACTCCCCATAAGCGTGAATTTTTTATGCACAATCTAACGCTTATTTTGTACACCTATTATTATGATAGGTGTACAAATTCACACTAAATCATGGTAAAATGTGCATTAAAAAAAGATTTTTAGTACATTTTCACCATAACAACCGCTTAAAGTTGACAAAATTTGGAAATAGTAATAAAATCTTATGTGAAAATGTACATCTATCATAATAATAGATGTACATTTTTTATTGCTTTTTTATTTTAAAATTTTGAAAACAACTTACAAAAATAATATTTTTAAAAAAATTTACATTTTTTTGCAGAAACGGCGTTATTTTGTTTGATTAGTATACTTTTTTGTGGTATATTTTTCACGATATTTTTAGCCGATAAAAACCCCTATCGGCTACTTGGGAGTTTACAATGAAACGCATAGTGCAAATTTTTTTAGGTTTGTTCTTGCTTTCGTCTGTCATCTTTTTCGGTAACTTTATTACTACAAAAGAAACAAAAGCAGAACAGGGCTTTTCTTACGTTGCTAATCAAAAATACGATGCGACAAGCGATTATTTCGTATGCGGGTTGGAAGACGAATCGATTTCGGGTCTGCCCGTTTCAAACTATTTCTTCGCGGCTGAAAAAAATTTCGGTATGGATATCAACGATAAGGGCAAACCGTTCATATACTTATCGTCTCGCGACGAAACAAATATATACAAACCGTTTGTCGTTCGTTTCGTAAACCCTATTCCGTCTAAAAGATTTAAAACGATTGTTCTTTCATTTACTTACCCGGGGAAAATTTGTCCTGTTCTTAACGCTTACAATATTAAAGAAATATCCGACGGCTCGCTCGGAGACATAAAGGAAACAATAACAATCTCAGGCGGAAAATTCGGAGACCGGACGTTGTCCTCAGAGTTATACGCCGACTCGGACGGGTATGTAAGAAGCATTGTCTTTGCACGAGACCCCGAGGATAAACCCGTTCAGAATATTTGCATAAACGGGCTCGAACTAAGAGACGAACAACCCGAAGAAGTCCCCGTATACGTCGATAAAGGCGATATTTTGCCCGATAAACCGACTGACTGCGGCGGCTTGTTTTTAGGTTGGGAGTTAAACGGGAATCTTTATAAAGCAAATACAGTCTCGCCCGAAAGCGGTGAGATAAACGCGTTAGTCGCCGACTTTAAAACGGACAAAGGAGCAAGTATTCGTCTTA
>CALGVF010000359.1 GCA_937920115.1 uncultured Clostridia bacterium | reverse complement strand
AAAAGAGTTCCCGAACATTCTATTCGAAACGTGTTCGTCGGGCGGCATGAGAATGGACTACGAAACGTTGAAGCATTTTTCGATAGTGTCCACGTCCGATCAGATTCGCGACAAGTTGTACCCGTACATAGCGGGAAACGTTTTATCCGCGGTACTTCCCGAGCAGGCGGCGGTGTGGAGTTATCCCGTGTCGGGAACGGAAATAGTACCGCCCGAAAAATCGCATACGATTGAGATTTCGTCCGAAAAAACGACGCTCAATATGGTAAATTCCATGCTTGGGAGAATACATCTGAGCAGCGATTTGTCGCTACTAAGCGAAGAACAATTCTCGCTCGTGAAAGAGGGCGTGGAGTATATAAAGAAGTTGAATGCCGTAAAGAGGCATGCGACCCCGTATTTTCCGCTCGGCTTTACCGATTTTTCCGAAAAAACGGTTGCTTGCGGATTGAAAAACGGCGATTCGATATATCTCGCCGTATGGGTTCTCGGCGGCAACAAGACCGCGGTTATACCGATAAAAGACGGAACGGAAGCGAAAGTCGCGTACCCCGTCGGACTGCCGACCGAGTTTTCGTTGAAAGACGAAGTTCTGACGGTTGAGTTCAAAGAGACGAACTCCGCGAGGTTTTTTGAAATAAAAACGAAAGCGTGACGACGAAACGCGATAATAAAACAATCGATAAAACGCGATAGTAGAATACTATAAAGAATAAAAGATAAAGAATAAAAGTAAAAGTCCGAGGGGTCGTATCTCTACAACCCCTCGGACTTTTACTGTGAAAAAAATCAAATAAAACTCAACGTTATCATAACTTAATACAAGGCTAAATTCCGATTTAATCTACTTATAGAGCGGTTTATTTAAAAAAATTGCAAATGAATCTCTCTCGGATAGGCGGATAAAATCATTTTTTCGCTTCGACAATATTTGCTTTGCGATATTGCGCAGGCGGAATTTTATAGTGCTTTTTGAACAATTTATTAAAGTAGGGTAAACTCGATATGCCGATAGATTCGCATATATGCGGAAGAGTGTAGTCCGTGACCGTGAGAAGATACGCCGCATGCTTTATCCTCAGTTCGTTTATATATTCTGTCATAGGTACGCCGAATACGTCCTTGAATTTTTTGGACAGATACGATTTGTTCAGCGGTATGCGTTCGTACATCAACTCGATGGCGTTCGGCTTCGTGAAATTTTCGGTTATGGCGTTCAGACATTGAGTCTGAAAGTCGTTTAAAGCCATATTATCGTAGTAATCGGGAAAGGCTATAAACCCGAGCAACAAAAGAGCGAGAAAACGCTCCTGCTTTTTCATCTGATTCGCGTTTCCCGAGTTCAAAAAGGATATTACGCTTTTTTCGTAAAATTTTATCTGGTCGGTCGTAATCGAAAATTCAACGTATTTCTTTTTGCAAAGTTTGTCGTATAAATCGCTGCTTAAAAAGGAGCAACAGTCCTTGAAAAGTTCGACGGAAATCATATTGTCGCGGTGAATACACGAATGCGAACGACTGAAAAAATGAGGTACGCCGGGAGCGATAAGCACGCCGTCGCCTTCGGAGAGTTTTTTCGACGAGTTTAATATATTGTGGACAATCTCGCCTTCGGTGATGAAAAATATCTCTATAAAATCGTGGTCGTGAATAAAATTGTCGTTTCCCGAAGCCGATCTCGACGCGAACGGCAAGCCCGAAAGGTTTAAATGCTCCATGTTTACTCCTACGCGAGAAAGCAAATCGCAATTATATTTAATGTATATTATATTTTTTTCGCGTCCGTTTGTCAATCTAAAAAACTTTTCTTTGGAATTAAAGTCGCTATTTTTTTTTTTTTTTGCAAAAATCCAAATACAGAGAATTTTTTAGTAATTTCCGCATATTGAAAACAGAATTGCGTTGAATTATAATATTGATAGACAGCCGTTAGTTCAACTCTCTGATGGCTAACAATTTTGCGAGGAGGCAAAAATGATAAAGAAAACATTTAGTCTGTTACTTGCCGTCGTTGCGGCGGTGTGTCTCGGCGTATCTTGTCTCGGATTTCGAGCCGTAAAGGCGAACGCCGACGAAAAACCCTATTTTGAAGTAGATTCGGTACAGATTCACCACGTCGATCAGAGCGATAAGAAGTTTTATATGCTTATGTCGACGGAAGACGGCACGCCCGCTCTTACGGGGTACGGAGCAGACAAAAAATGGGCAGACCCCGACGACGCGACGAACGCGTTAAAGGCTCAGATGAAAATCGGCGATAAAACGCTTGCGGACTTCCCCGAGGCGGTTATTCAGTATATGGATATCGTCAACGCGTTCTGCGTGAGAGATTTTAAATTGAACGCGGGCGAGTCGGTGGTAATTCCCGAGGGAACGACTTTCGACAACGGTCTCACTTCTTTAAAATTCGTCCGCACGTTTACGATAACCTGGGACGGTTCGTCTTATACCGTTACGAGAACGGACAAGTCCATAGATATACCCGATTACGATATGCCCGAAGGGATGCTTTCGGACTTCACAAAAAACTCGGTAGCCCGTCTTGCGGGAGCGTCTTACCACGAAGTGTTGACTAAAAATAAGGGCGGCGACTGGTATGCGGGGCACTGGAACACCGATTATCAGAGCGATAAAATTTCGGGAACGTTCGTAAGCGAAACCGACGCTCCCGAAGGCTCGACCAACGGGGCGTATAAAATGTCTTGGGTAGAAACCGCGACTTTATACTATCCCTCTATAATGTTCGATTTCATACAGGACGTCGATTTCAACGCGGAAGACGAACTAGTGATAAGAATATACCTTTCCGAAGAAATGAATATGAGTTTCGACCTGTGGGTTACTTCGTCCACGACCGAAAACGTATGGGATCCTCAGACTAAATTTTCGGGGGCGACGCTTTCCGCGGGAAAATGGAACGAGTTGCGACTCGCTGCGGCAGATTATATGTCGGAAGACGGCGGTAAAATCGCTCCGATAAACTTCACGTTTTTCTATGCAAATTCGGGACTCGAAGTTATACCCGCAGCCGAAATATATTTCGACACCGCTAAGTTTGTAACCGTGCAGAAAGTAATCGCCGACGATTATAAGACGGAAGATATATCCGAAATCGTTGCGATAGGCTCGGGTAAATCGTTTACGGGCGAGGGCGACGGAGGAGAGGCGTTTGACTTTGAAACCGAAACCAACGTTAAGTTCGTAAGAACGGACGCGAGCGTAAATGCGGTCAAAATGAAACTTACGATAAACGACCTTTCGTCTTTCCAGATTTATTTCGTGCTTAACGGAAACGGTATTTATTACAACAACGGCGGCGTGTATTTCTGGATGAGCGAAAAGGGTTTCAATATGGGATATGCGGGTAAGAATTTCGATATCGCCGCTCTTCCCGAAAGCGTAACCGCAGGTACGGCTTTTGAACTCGAACTCAGAACTGTTCCTTACTATGTAAACGGACTCAAAGCAGGCTATTACGCTCAGGCGTTTATCAACGGAAACGCAATAGCGAAAGGCGAGTACGTAGCGACCGCAAACTGCCGTTTCGGCAATTATTTCGGTTTTTATATGCACAATACGACGAACGCGGTCACGGTCAAGGTGGAACCCGTAAAACAAAGCGACAAAACGCCCGTATCGATAACGCTTAAAACTCAGATGAACAAAAAACAAATCGACGTCGGCGACTCGGTAAAACTCGAAGGAAAAGTCGTCGGAAATTATCTCGGTCAGTCGAAAGTCGTATACGAGGTAGTAAAAGGCGGAGATTGCGGCAATATCGACGAAGACGGATACCTTAACGGCACTAAAAACGGCGAAGTGACGGTCGTCGCGAAAGTTACGAACGTATTCGGAACTTTCTCTTCCGACGAAATGACGATAAAAATCGGAAACGGAACGACCGACCCGTCGGGCGAAAGCGGAAACTCGTGGTCGACGGGCGACAGTCAGACTTCGGGAGGAAAGACCAAAGGTTGTTTCGGAGCGATAGGCGGTTTATCCGTAGCGGGATTGTCCGCGGCTATGGCTTTGGCGGTCGTATTATTAAAGAAGAAAGAAGAAAAATAAAAACGCGGTACTCCGTCCGACTTTTAGGGCGGAGTATACGGAGTTTAAGGAGTACAAAATGAAGATTAAATTGTTATGCGTTTTAATGACGGTTTTACTCGTTTTCACGTTCGTTTCCTGTAACAATACGGGAAGCGACGGCAGTTCTTCGGAAGAATCGGTCGCGACGAGCGAAGAAAAGAAAAAGTTTGAAGAGACCTACGGAAATTGGGAAGGTCAGGCTCTCGAAGTCACGGCTCTCGACAAGGGTCTCGGAACCGAATGGCTTAAAGACGCCGCAAGGACTTTCAACAAGGGAACAGGTTCTA
>CALGVF010000358.1 GCA_937920115.1 uncultured Clostridia bacterium | reverse complement strand
CGTCCGATCCGTAAAATACGCCCTTCTCGTCCACTTTATCCGAAATTTCCGTCGCTATGCTTTTTTTGTCGACGGTTTTGAGCATTCTGAGTCTTTCGACTACGGTTGCGAGTTTTTCTTCTATGTTCAGATTTAACATTTTAGTCCTCAATAAGAATTTTTCGTATATTATTTAACTGCAAATCGGAAACGCCGCAAGCGGTTTTCAGATATTTTTCAATCGCTTCGGACAACGTTTCGTTTTCTTCCGCGTAATTTTCCATAATCAGTTTGTATAACTCACCGAAAGCGACATAGTTAAGATTATCGTCCTGCATCACTCCGTTTATAAACCCGTCGCCGTCGATTTCGCCCCTCCAACGTTTTCCGTACGCCGAAAACGAAGTAAGTTCGAAATCCTTAACGAGAGATTCGTACGGAACGCCGAGAAACCCGTTTAGCAAAAACGTCAGAGTTCCCGTTCTGTCCGCTCCCGCATTGCAATGGTAGTATATAGGATAGTTTTCTTCGTCGGCGAAAAGAGCAAATATTTTACCGATTGTCTCGCAGGAATAGCCGTCGTATCTTCTGAAATACGGCTTATCCTCCTTAAACGAGGGAATAACGTACCCGTACTGACCTAAGGACAACTTTTTATAGGCGACGTTTTCGCCGAAAGCGCATTCTTTTTGCCCTCCGTCGTCGCTGTCTTTCCTTAAATCGAGTTCGGTTTTTATTTTAAGCCTCTGATTGAATGTCTTCTTTCCGTTTGCCTTAATATCGTTAAGTCGTCCGCCACGAAAAATCTTTCCGTAAGCCACGGTTTTGCCGCCCGTCGTTTTCCAGCCGCCTATATCGCGTATATTCGTCGCGCCGTCCGCCACGATTATTCTCACGGCTTCGTCTTTATACACGAAACTGTCGGTAGCGGAAGTTTTTTCACCCGCGGCGTCGGTAACTTTCCAGTAGTATTTCTCGCCCGGAAGCAATTCGCTTAACACGCCGAAATCTTCAAGCGAAGTCGAAAACGAACGAGCAACCGTTTCCTCGGAAAAATCGCTGTTTTTCGAAAAATGAACGATGAACTCCTCCGCCTCGTCCGACTCCCAGTAAAACTCCGCGTTAAGCCCGTAACACGCCGAAAATTCGTTTTGTTTCAGAATTTCCGCCTGTTCTTTTTCAGTTTCCGCTTTGAGATAGGAAGAAACGGGCGGCGGCAGAAAAGACACTTCTTTCCCGTCGTACTTTTTAGTCAGTTTAATGGGGTTATCGTCCATAGTTTCCGTCGTATTTGCGGTATCGAAGCAGGAACAACACAAAAAAGTCATCGTAACCGCCAGCATTGCCGCAATCAATCCTTTAATGCAATTTTTCATTTTTTACATTCTACCATTTATCGAAAAATACTTCAATACTTTTTTAAAATCAAAGGGGCGAAATTTGTTTCGCCCCCGATTGACGTTTTTTGAGTTATTCCGAAATACCCGTAAAACTCGTAATTTTCCACACGCCTTCGTTGCTCTTCGGTGTGTTTATCACGCAGAAGAACGTTGAGCCGTAAGTCGCCACGTCGACTGTTATTTCCGTCCATTCGCCCGCTTTCATAGTTATAACGGACTGACTTCCCCAGGAAGCCGTGTAAAGAACAAGCCCTACGTCTTCGCTAAGCGGATTGTATATTCTGAACACAACTTTCGCGTACGCGGAAGCGTCGAGTCCCACGGCGTGGAAGTCGGTAGTAGCCGCTTTCGCAGACTGCAACGTCCACACTTTTCCGTATGTTTCATCGGTTGCAAGACCTATCGTTGCCTTGTTTCCCGTATCTCTGCCGCCCGAAAGCTTAGCGGCGTCGTCTGCGGCTAAAATAACTTTTTCCGTCTCCTCTTCCTGTTCGGTAATTCCGACGAAATCGGTTATAAACCAAGTTCCTTCGTTACATTTTGCATTGTTTATTATAATGAAGAAATCCGAGCCGTAAACGGAAACGTCGACATACACGGTAGTCCATTCCTTACTTTTCGCCGTCGCGATAACCTTTTGGCTACCCCATTTGGCGGTATAGCAAATTAAACCTATATCAACGGTTGTAGGATTGTAGACGGCAAACGCAACGTTAAGACAGCCTGTTGCGTCCATTTTCACGGCGTGGAAATCCCCGTTTGCGGCTTTCGTCACGTTCAACGTCCAGACGTAGCCGTATAAATCGCTGAGCATCGTTCCGACTTCGCCTTTATTGCCTGTGTCTCTGCCCGACGCGATTCCTTTCGGCGAGATAGCCGCAGAAAGAAGAGTTTTATATTTCGCAACCTTTCCGACGTATGCGTCGAGCGTTGCAGAATTATCCACGAGAGCCTTTTCGGCGGATGTCAGAGAGTCGTAAAAACTCTTTACGCCGAGTATTCTGAGCGCGGTTTCCGTCCCGGGAACTTTGTCGGGATCGGGAAGGGCGGCAATAAGTTCCTTCGCGACAAGCGGGTTAAACTCCGCAACCTTAGCGTTCAACGCTTCGAGTTTTGCGTAATTCGTCACCGCTTCTTTCACTTCTGCCTGGGCGGTCGTATAAGCGTTCATAGCCGCGCTTATCGCCGAACGATAAGTTCCAAAGTTGTCTTTCGTAAGCGTTTCGGCTTCGGGAAGAGCGGCTATCATATCCGTTATGTTTTTCGCAAGTTCGTTTATAACTCCGTTCAAAGCGTTTACGCATTCTTCGAGTTTATCCGCGTTGCCGACTTTTTCTTTCGCCTTGTCGGACAGAGCGTCATAAGAATTCTTCGCATTCTGAATAGCCGTTTTATGGGTAAGGTCGATAATTTCGCTTGCGGCGGGAAGTTCGTCTATCAATTTTACCGTTTCTTCCGCCTGCAACTCGAAGTATTTATCTTCGGTTATACCGATGAAACTCGTTATCATCCAGGTTCCCGACGTAACGGGGTGACGAACGTCGCCGTCAAAATTCGCGCCCGCGCCGTTCATAACGAAGAACACCTCGTCTTTTGCGAAGAAATCTTCGACGGGAATACTGATTTTCGACCAGTTCGTCAGTTTGCCGCCGCTTTGTTCAGCCTGATAACTTCCCGGCAACTGCTTGGATCCGAATTTCTTCCAGTCCGCGCGCCAGTAAGCAAAGTTATTCTGCCATGCTCCGGTATTATTCTGAATATAGAACATTACCTGATATATACCCTTCGTGTCGAGAGTTCCGTAAGGTTTAAAGGAAGACGAACCCGATGAATGAGGTTCTTTTACCTTTAAGGCAAACGTCGCACCGTAATCCTTATCGATGGTATTTCTGACCACGCTGACGTTGGTGTAATCGCCGGGAGCGGGAGAGGTGACAAGGGTTTCCGTCAATGCGTTACTAAGCAGAACATAACCTTCCGTTTTCTTTGCCAACGCCTCGTATTTGCTCTTGATTTCGCCGCCGAGCATGGCTTTAAGTTCGTCGGGCATCGCCTCGTACATTGCCTTGGCAGTCAAAGCTCTGAACAGTTCTTTATCGGAAAGCGTTTCGCCCGTAACGGAATTTACAAGTTCTTCAAACGCCGTTTTACCTTTCAGAATTTCCGTAGCCTTTTCCTCGCAGGCAAAAAGCGTTTCGGCATTCGTAACTATTTCTTTGGCTTCGTCGGGAAGTTCGTCGTAAGCCTGTCTCGCCTTTTCGACGGCGTATACGTCTTCGAGTCCCGCCATTTCCGAAACCGCTTTAAGCTCGGAAATTTCCTTTATAACGGGTTTAACCGCCTCGCCGTAAATAACTATTTTTACCGCCGAATTGAGTTTATCCGCATTCGTGACAAGACCTTTAGCCGCGTCGGAAAGCGAATCGTATTCGGCTTTAACCGCTTCAACCTGTTCTCTGTGTTCGCTTGTGAGATCATCGAGAGCGGGAAGCGCGTCTATCATCGCCGAAACTTCCGCCGCGCGTTTATCCGCTTTTATGGCAATGAAACTCGAGAAAAGCCAGCCTTCGGCTTTGGGGTACTGAACGAGCATAAAGCCGCCCTTTTCGTTCATATTCTTGATGGGCATTTCAATCTTCGTCCATGAAAGCGGCTGTAAAGTCGTCAACGTAGTGCGTCCGCTCCATCCCTGACCGGTGGCGTAAATCATCGTTTTCGCTTGTTCCGCCGGGTTGTAAACATAGAAGATAACCTTATCGTATTCCGCGGCGTTTTCGAACCCCTCGTGTCTAAGTTCCATAATGTTACCGCTTCCGAGAGATATTACGTCGACTCTTATAACGCTGCCGAATTCGTCGTTATCGCTGTTCATAACGATACCCGACCAGTCGTAGCCTGCGCCCGAAGTCGTTACCATCGAGAAAAGATCGGTTGCGGCGTTTACAAGCAATCCGTACCCGTCGGTTTTCGCTATGCACGCTTCGAGTTTCGCGTAAT
>CALGVF010000357.1 GCA_937920115.1 uncultured Clostridia bacterium | reverse complement strand
TTGCGACATTTTCCCCGTTTCATCGGGGAAATCTGCCCCAAAGGGGAAAGCAAGATTTAGTCGTAATATTATAAAAGACAGCGTCCGAACCGTTAGGGGTTCGGACGCTGTCTTTCCGTTGCAAAATTATTAAGATTTTATTATTTTACCGAGCCTTTCGAGCCTATTCTCGAAAAAAGTCTGATTCTTTCGGTAAATATCGGCGTGTTTTCGATAGTCCGAGCGGAAAACATTCCGTCGCCTAAGTTTATCGACGAGGCGATTTCGTTTCCGACAATGCTCAACGCCACGTCTTTGTATTTTTGCGAAATCTCTTCGCTGTCAAACTTAAATTCGAGATTTTTCTTCGGGTAATCGGCGACGATGAGTCCGATGGGGAGAAGTCCGCTGCCCACGCACGCGTCGTAAATCTCTTCGGGCGTGGAGTTGTAGTTTTTGAGTTTGTCGAGGTAGAAAAATACGCCTTTTATATGATTGTCTATCGCGAATTTAATCGTGTCGAGGAGATTATCCGAAAGCATTACCGCAGAAATGCCGCCGTAATAGTCGCTTGAAGCCGCGAATTCGCTGATTTTCTTGTATTTCCTCACGGGGAACTTCATTTTATATTTTGTGAAAAGGACTTTCGCGAGGTCGGCGACGTAGAATACGTTGGAAATGTCGATAAGCCTTTTGTATTCCTCGTCGGAAAGTTCGACTTTGAGTTCCTCGGAAACGAAGTCGATAACGGCTTTTCCGTCCTCGAATTTGTTTCTGATGCTTTCCGCAAGTCGAATAAATATATCCTCGGTACTCGTCGCCCTGTAAAAACTGTTTTTCGGAGCGGCGAGGCGAATGTCGTATTTTTTAAATCTCGAATTAAGCCCGTCGACGAGCGATGAAGCGAACTCGTTGCGAAGTTTTCTGTAAAAATAGAGTTCGAGGTCGAACGGCTTGGCGTTTTTATGCGGAACGCCGACGGAAAGCATCTTGCGGACGACGCCGTCGCTTCCGATACATTCGGTCTCCGCTCCCGTGTAGTATGGCTTTTTCAAGATTTTTTCAGCCTTATAAATTTCTTTCGCGGCGGATAAAGAGGCGTAGTCCACGACCCCGATAATGGGCATACCGTTTTTCGCGAGTCTGTACGCCGCAAGAGCGGGGGTAGTGTCGAAGCAGGAGAAAGTAGTCCTGCAAACCACGTTGATGTTGGCGTCCATGCCGTAATCTTCTGCGTATTCTTCGTTTTTGGCAAGGGTTTTAAGGGCGTTAAGCCTTTTAAAACGACTTTTGCTTTTAAGTTTTTCGACTAATTGTACGTCTTGCATAATTTATTCCTATTATATGTTGCCCGACTATTGTAATATATTTGCAAAGATTTGTCAAGCGTGTCGGCGAGTCTTTGTCTGACGGTAAAATATTGTCCGACGGGTTTCGTATTGCTTTTGTATGGCAAAAAAATGAAAAAACGGGGGAAAACTGAAAAATTCCGAAAAATCCGCATTTTTTTTGTAAAAACCCTTGAAATTATTTTTAAATATGGTATAATACATATAAGCGGCAAGTACGCAATAACAAAATGATTGGAGGAAATCATGAACAAAAGTGAATTTATCAGGGCTTATGCCGACGAACTCGGCATCACAATGAAAGACGCGGAAAGAAACTTCAACGCGTTTGTAACTACATTGACGAACGAACTTAAAAAAGGAGAGAGCATTCACATCTCGGGCTTTGCGTCCTTTGAGATTAAGGATAAAGCGGCGAGAGAAGGCGTAAATCCGTCGACGGGCGAAAAAGTACAGATCAAAGCGTGCAAAGCGCCGAACGTAAAGTTCAGCAAGACGTTCAAAGACGAATTCAACAAATAATTCGGAATAAGGGACTGCGTAACCGCAGTCCTTTTATTATGCTCTTTAATTGAGGTTGTGAAAAACGAGAATTTACTTTTGACTTAAATATAAATAATTTTCTCTAAAAGACGCAAAATATCGCTATTTTTCTTGCTTTCCCCTTTGGGGAAAGTGGGTTGACGGAATGAAATGGAAGTCAAGCCGATAGAGGTTATTAACGCAAACGAAGAATGATACCCGCAATGTTCTTAGCAAACAAGACCTCTCTCGTCTTTTGCTCGCAGGCTCGCAAAATCCACTTCGCCTCGGCGGCGGACGCCCCCTCTTCGTCAGGCTTCGCCTGCCACCTCTCCCGTTTCATCGTGAGAGTCTACCCCAAAGGGGAAAGCAAGAAAAGTTAGAAGGCTTCGCCTCGGTGGCGGACAACTTCTTTCGTCAACTTTGTTGAAACCTTGCCTCGACGTCCCGATAGTTGCTTGCGGGGTTTTACCGCATTTGTTTATGCTGTGGCAAAATTTTTTGATTTTTCGGGCGTTATCTTACTCTTTCACGAAAAATTCAATCAAACGGGCAAAAAATTATCCTTTGGGTATTTACTTTATGAAATATATGTGTTATAATAATATAATAGTTAAAATATCGATACGGTAAATACTAACGGAGCGAAAACTGTGAAATACGAAAAAGAATTGAGTCAGAGGCAGGCGAACGCGCTCGCCAAAGAATACGTTACGGATAAGTCGATGCAAAGCGACAGAAATTTAACCCTCGCTTTGTGTAAAAAAATTCCGTCCGGCTACGAGTATGCCGACGAAAACGTGAAAGCGGACGAAGAAATCGCCGAAACCTGTTTTTTGAAGGACGGCAGGCTTATTCGCTTCGCTCCCGAGAGCGTAAGGGGCAACCCGATTTTAGCCGCAACCGCCGTTCGGAATTTCCCTCCGTGCTATTCCTTCCTTTGCGGAAAAGCGAGGGGGAACAGAGAAATCGCTTTAATCGTCGCCAAAAACGGCGGCGGTGCGGTGGAACAACTGCCCGAGGAGTTTCTCGACGACAAGGAAGTCGCTATGGTTGCCGTGGAAAAAAATCCGAAGAATATTCGCCTCTTTTCCGAACGGATAAGAGCGGACAGAGACGTCTGTCTTGCGGCGATTGCCCGAGACAGAACGGTCGGAGCGTACTTTTCGGACGACGCTTTTGGCGACGACGAGGTGTTTGAAAAAGTCACGAGAGCGGACAGAGGAGTTATCGAAGTCAACAGTTTGTCGAACGACGTTCCTTTGGGACTGCTCGAAAAAATGGCTGAAAAGGGTATGACCGCTCGGTTTACCGCTCAGAAAATAGACCCGCTCACCGTTCCTTACGAAAAACTGAACGCCGTACTCACGGTATTCGAGGGCAACGTTGTCAGAAAGAAAGAGGTTTTGCAGAGAATAATCGACAAGGACGACAGGCAGACCGCCGAACTTCTTTGCTCGAAGTTTCAGGTTCCGCCCGAAGTTATAAAAGAACTTCTGCCTTACGCCGTCAAAAACAGAAAAATGAGGGTAATTCCTTTTCTTATGTCCTACGCCCACGGCAAAAAGACGGGGGAAAAACAGGAACGGGACAGAATTACGAGAGGGCTTAAACGCAATTCCACGAAAGCGGTGGAAATTCTCATAAACTCCATAGACAACTACAAAAACGACCGCGAGGTAATCGCCCTCTGTGCCGAAAAGGACGGGGCGATACTCAAATATATACAGGACTCAGATTTGTTTTTCGACCCCGAAATAGTTTCGACATGCGTTAAAACCTATATCGTGAAAAACGCAGACGAGCCGTTCGTGACGAACTTCAAAACGCTGCCGTTTTCCTACGAGGATATTAAAATTCTCTGCCGCAGAGACTACCGCAATCTGTTCGCCCTCGGCGGGAAATATTTGGAAGACCCCGTCTTGTGCGCCGAAGCGGTAAAGTCGGGGGATAAAGCGTTCGATATGCTGCCCGACGATATGAAAAAAGATCCGCTTGTTCTGAGGTCGAGAAGATGATTAAGAACGAAGCGGCGGCGAAAGAGATTATAAATATCGCGGTAATTTCTCTTTCTGCGGAAGAAAATTTTTTCAGTTACCCGTTAGGCGTTGCGAATCCGACCGTCACGGAAGCCGATTTTTTCGTGGCGACCGACGGCAATGGCGTGTATTTCGGCGAA
>CALGVF010000356.1 GCA_937920115.1 uncultured Clostridia bacterium | reverse complement strand
TGTAGTCAACTCAAAACGATAAACGTTCCCGCTTCGGTAAAAGGAATATCAAACCTTGCTTTCAGCAACTGTACTTTCCTCGAAACGTTCAATTATGCAGGTACAAAGGCTCAATGGAACGAGATACGAATATCCGACAATTGGGTTAATAATGCGTATCAAGGTTTCAAAATCGTTTGCGACGACGGGGAAATCCAGCATTAAAGACAAAAATAAGGACTAAAACAAAAACAGAAAACGGGACGTCGAGGCGCCGTCCCCTACGATTGTTGAAAGAAAATGCCCTATAAGTTGATTATTTCAATCATTAGTACTGCATTAGTAAATTGGTAAATAAATTTAAAACTGTATTTTAAAAATTGACCATTTATCGGGTCTCCCGTAGGGGACGGTGCCCCGACGTCCCGAAAAAAACACATTTTTCTATATAACACGCAAAGCCCCGCGGCAGGAATATTCCTGCCGCGGGGCTTAATTTTACTTGCCTTTTTCTCTATATTATTCTTTTCCGAATATTACTCTCTACCGCAGTAGCCGCAGGTCTCGCAAACTCCGTCCTCGTTGTAATCGTGTTGATTTATGTCAAACGAACCTTCGTACTTGTGCTGCCCACATATATGCCAATGATTATATTCGTCGTGTTCCCACTCGTGAAGAGCCTTGCACGGAATTTCAGACTCCGCATATTTGCCTTCGTATAAAATATAATACACTCTGTTCTCGTCGCAAACGAACGACAAATACTCGGGGTTCTCCACGCCGTCTATTTCGAGTACTTTATGCCCGTCGTGTACGCTCGTTGCGAAAAATCTCGTTCCTATATCTTCGAGATACGCCGTATGTCTCACAATCATTTCGTACTCTTCTTCGGTGTCGTAATTATACCTCTTTTCCTTGAACAAGGTCACGACTAATGCCTTACCTTCGGGCGGCGTGAATTTAAGGTAGAAATTATACTCCTTGTCTTCGACCGTAAAGTCCGTCAGAAGAACGGTATAATCCTTGTCGGCGTACAGTTCAAACACCCTTATTCCACGCATATCGACGAGGAAATCGAGGTCGCTTTCGATATCCTCGTAAATCGCTTCAACGCTCAACGTTTCGTCAACGTAAGCCTCGGTAAACAGGAACAGACTATCGGCGTTGGGTACTTTTATGTATACGGTTGCGGTATACTCGTTCGTGGTATTGTCGGTCGTAACGTCAACGGAATTATAAAATTCCTCGTCGAATTCGTCGTAAACGAAGTCGATAGTCATAAACTCGATTTCACCGCTGTTTTTACTCTCGTCGGCGTATTTATTCGTAAATTTCAAATCGTCAACAAAAGAAACGAGTTTTCCGTCCTTGACAACGTAACGGATAGACTCTACCCCGATTTCCGTATACTCGACTTCATCCCAATCAACCTCTTGCGACTCGTACTGAATTTTCAACTCAATCGTAACCGAGCCGTCGGCGTTCCTCGTTATCGAGACGGTGATAATATCGTTTTCTTTCGACGATAGACTCGTACCGCCGTCTTCTTTATAGTCGGACTCGAACAATGTTCTGAGTTCTTCGACGGAAGTCGCTTTAAGAAGCAAGTCGTAATTAGACAAAGACCTTGCGGGCGACTCGCCGTGATTCTCTTCGGCGTACCTCGGCGAAACGTATACCCCGTATTTATTTTCGCTGCCGTCGCCGTCGATACTCTTATAAAAGTACTTCGTTCTGATTTTCTCGCCGTCCGTTACGGTCTTGACAATTTCCATTCTGTCGAATTCCAATGTTGATTCTTCGCCCGTCGCGAGATTCTTTTCGCCCGAATACTCTACCCTGTAATACTTGTTTCCGTTGCGAGCCTCGACCGTTTTGTACAAATCTATCGTCTGCCCCGCTTCGCCATTCATATCTATCTTAGTCGTGGTATAATTATCCGTGGCTGTCGAAGCGTGTTTTATACCCGCTATCCAATACGCGAAGTTTTCCGCTTGGGTATAATCGGCTGTAATGTCGCAACCGAAGCACTTTTTATTCGCTCCGTTCGCGACCATATTGTGCGGCGTTTTTTCGGTCAAATCGCCGCATTTCGCACATTCTTGCCAATGGTTTGCCGAATCGAATTTCGTTACGTAATTATGTCGGCACGCCTCGGAAGTCGGTTCGTCCTTGCTTTCTTCGGTCTTAGTCCCCGAAGTCGGCTCGGAATTGCCTTTACTTTCGGTATTGTCGGTATTGCTTTCGGTACTGCTTTCGGAAGAATACCCCGCGGATGCGGAAGATTCGCTGTCTTTGTTCTTGTTTTTGCAAGAGACGAAAAGCGAAAAAGAAAGTACGGCAAGAGCCGCGAAAACAATGAGCAGAATACGTTTAGTTGAGTTCATAGTAAATCTCCTTTTGCCAAAAGGGGCAGAATTATTTTTTTAAGGGCATTCGTCTGCGATTTAAGGTAAAATTCGTCCTCGAAAAGAGCGAAATGCACGCATGCCCTGATAAAAATGAATATGAGCGGCGTTATTACGTTATGCGGAATACCAAGTTTCGGTTCCAGAATTTTCGCGTAAGCGGAATAACGCTCGTTTACGCCCGCAAAAAACTTCTTGCCGTACTCGATATATTTCGGGTGCGTGTACACCTGATACATAAGCCGATATTTTTTGCCGTGTTCGTTTTTCGTCCAATAAGGAATTTCGTCGATAAACCGTTCTATATCGTTCATATCGGTAGGGGCTTTCGCCATAAATTCGTCCTCGACCTTGCTCATGCAATACTCCGTAGACTGAACGATAAGTTCGTCGGCGTTTTTGAAATAGACGTAAAAAGTAGCCTTCGATACGCCCGCCGCCTCGGCGAGAGCGGAAATACCCGTTCCGTGCAACCCCTTTTCGGCGTAGCACTCGTAAGCCGCTTTCATAATACGTTCTTTTTTCTCTTCGTACTTATTTTCGTCTCTTACTCTCAAAGCAAATCACCCCGTAAAACGCTTATTTTATTTATAAAATGTGTTTATTGACTTTATCAGCCGTTTACCGACCGATAACTTTATCGATTATTTATTAACCGAACGGTCGTTCATATTATAGCATAGAAGAAATCAGAAATCAAGCGAAAAGCGTTGAATTGCGAAAGAAAATGAAAAGGCATAAAAAGCCCCGATAATATCGAGAAATTTAAAGTTAAAAAAGATAAAGATGCGAACGAAAAAATAAAGAAAAAGGAAAACTCGCAAGTTGCGTTGAAATCAACGCAACTTGCGAGTTAGGGAATACAAACGTAATTATAGAATATAATTATGAAAATTATATACCATGTGTTTTATGTGTAATCAAATCCCTGCAATTTCGGCTATTAGCCAACATAATAATACGACGCCCAACAGCACGCCAACAAAAATCCAAGCAATTTTTGCCGTCTTAGTGTTTTTTTCTTCTCTTTCTGAAATTGTTTTATCACTTGCAATGGCTTCCAATTTAGAAGCCACTAAACTTTCCATTTGTAAAATTTGTTCCAAGTCGTCATCGCTTGCAAATTGTTTTGCTTTAATCAAATATTGTTTACATCTTTTTGTTATAAGGTCTATATCACCTATGAAATATTGAGTTCTTGCAAAAATGTTCGTAATATTTGCAAGTTTTTCAGTTCTCTTAATCATATAATCAACATAAGCAATATAGGCTTTTGATTCAGTCGGAAACGTTTCGACTATATGCAAATATAAATTCTCACATTTATTCAAATTTTCATAATTTATTCCCCCTATAGGTCCCGCTCCCAACTTTTTGCTTAAACATACTTCTGCATAGTTATCTACCTGTATCAGTTGAGACTCAAGTTCCTTGTTAAACGTTTTTTTCTTTTCGGTTCTCATAATAAGTTTTGCTCCGCAGGCGGGACAAAACAACTGCCCCTCCTCTACAACGCTTCCGCAAGACGGACATTCTTTCATATTCTTTTCTCCTTATAATTTTATTTTTTCAATAGTTTTTTTAAGTATTTCAATATGTGATTTAATATCTGCTAACTTTTCGTTTGATAAAAAGACTTTTAATTG
>CALGVF010000355.1 GCA_937920115.1 uncultured Clostridia bacterium | reverse complement strand
TTGCGGGAATAGTCGGTATTGCCGTAAACGTTACCCTGTGCAACGTTTCCGCCTATTAACTTGTCGGCAATCGCTTTAAACATTATATATACCTTATAAGAAATCGGGGACTAATAGAGTTATACCGTCCCCGATTGAAACTTTAAAATTATTCTTCTTCTTTGGTCTCTTCGTCCTCGACCGCATTTATAACTACCTTTATTTCGAGCACCTTTTTAAGGTTGCGTTTAGTTCCCGAAATAGTGAGGTTGTTGTAGTCGAAAGTGAAACCGATAGGGGGAATATCCCCGCATTTTTCTATTATCCAACCGCTGACCGTGTTCGAGTCGCTCTCCTCGTCCTCTTCCTGAGAGAAGAGTTCGCAAAACTCGGTAAGTTCGGCGTTGCCGTCCACGAGATAGGTGTTTTCGTCGAGTTTAGTAAAATAATTTACCACTTCGTCGTGTTCATCCCATATTTCGCCGACGAGTTCTTCTAAAATGTCTTCCAAGGTAACGATACCGAGCGTGCCGCCGTATTCGTCCACGACAGTCGCCATGTGGACTTTCTGCTTTTGCATACTGCGGAGCAGAACGGAGATTTTCATGTGTTCGGTAGCGAGAGCCATAGAGGTTATTATGCCTTTCACGTTCTCGGCTTTATTCATAAAAGCGGCGTAGAAGTCCTTTTCGTGAATCATACCGATAATGCTGTCGATGGAATTTCTGTAAACGGGCAGTCTCGAAAAGCCGTATTCGGAGAATTTCTCCCTGATTTCGTCCATCGGCGTGTTTTCTTCCACGGCGATAATGTTTACCCTCGGAACGAGAATGTCGCCGACTTCGGCGTCGTTGAACTCGATCGCACTCGACAAAAGTTCTTTTTCGTTGTTGTCGAGAGTGCCGTCCTCTTTCGCTTCTTCTATATATGTAAGAAGTTCCTCTTCGGTAATGACGTCGTCCCCTTTAAACTTAAAGACTTTTTTCAAAAGCACCTTCCACCCCGTAAATATGAGGTTTAAGGGGTAGAGAATAACCGTAAAAAAGTCAATGATCGGACAAACGAACATTGCAACCTTTTCGGGGGCTTCCTTTGCGAGCGTCTTTGGCGTGATTTCGCCGAAAATAAGTACGGTTATAGTAGAAATAATCGTCGAAAGGGTCGCCGCGAGACTTGCGGAATTTTTGACTATTTCAGAGAACAGCAAAGTAGAAATCGTCGCCAAGGTAAGATTTACGATGTTGTTTCCGATTAAAATCGTATAGAGCAGTTTGTCGTAATTTTCCGTGTATTTAAGGGCTTTTTTAGCCGATTTGTTGCCGTCGTCCGCGAGGACTTTAAGCCTTGTTCTGTTGAGCGATGTGAACGCCGTTTCGGTCGCCGAGAAAAATGCCGACAAAATAAGCAAGGCAATCAGAATAATAACGTAAATCGTTACGTTCTGACTGCCGGGAGGGGGTTTTCCGTCTGAATCCATAAAGAAATATAGTTCTCCTTAATAATATTATAGTTACCATTGTAGCATAATATTTACGATTTGTAAATAGTTTCGCGGCATTATTTAAAAATGAATAAATATTTCCGAGATTTCACAAAAAAGAATTGACAGAAATGCCGAAAGGTTGTAAAATGAAAGCATAATTTCAGAGGTGGAGTCTGTCGCAATTTTTATTTTGTGACGGGCTTTTTTTCAAAAAAAGCGGAAGAAAGGTTATTTTGGAGTCGTTATGATAGAAGAAATACTTAAAAAAGTAGCGGAAGCCGAAAAAAACGCCGATAATATAAAATCGGAAAGCGAAGCGACGGCGAGAGAAATAAGGGCGAACGCCGACAAAAAGGCGAAAGAGGAAAAGGAAATCGCCTTTTTAAACGCGAGGGTAAAAAAAGCCGACGAGGTAATGTCTGCCAAAAACGCCTGCTCGGAGCATTTCGGAAAGACGCTCGAAGCCGCTAAAACGGAAGCGGAAAAGTACAAAGCGGAAAAAGGCGGCAAGGTCGAAGAACTATCCGACGACCTTTTCGGGAGGATAAGAAATGGCGATTGCTGAAATGTCCCGAATGACGCTCGTCGCTCTTTTATCCGATAAGGAAAAAGTGTACGACGCGTTGCAGAAAACGGGGGCGGCGCAGATAAAAACGCAGACCGAAAAGGAGTATGCCACGCCGTATCCTGCGGAATTATCCCCGAATTTTACCGAGAAAATCGAACGGGCGAATAAATGCCTCGAATTTCTCGCCGACGAAACGGACTCGCTGGATAAGCCCGAGAGGGGCGAGGGAATAGCGAAAGACGGTTTCGAGGTGACTCTCGACGAGTTTTTCGCGGCGGGCAGGAACGCGGATAAGACCGAAGAGTTTTTAGGCGAAGTCGAAAAACTGTCCGAACGAAAAGCGGAACTCAAAGCCGAGCGGGCGAAGACGGTCGAAAGGCGTAAGTCTTACGAGCCTTACGAAGGGCTTGACGTGAAGTTTTCCGTTTACAAATCGACTAAAAAGACGGCGGTTTT
Source organism: uncultured Clostridia bacterium (assembly GCA_937920115.1). Taxonomy (GTDB): domain Bacteria; phylum Bacillota; class Clostridia; order Christensenellales; family Borkfalkiaceae; genus UBA10281. The sequence goes on along the minus strand of CALGVF010000355.1, from coordinate 1,552 downwards.
TCTCGGAATTATTCCGTCGGATAAAATCGACAATTTAAAGAAGAGTCTCGACGAACTCAAAGCGGTAGAATATTCTGCGGAAGCCGATTCGGGAGCGGGCGAGATATACGCCGTGGTCGCCTATAAAGGGGGCGCGGAAGAGACTGAGAAAATACTCGCGGAAAACGGCTTTACGAAATGTCCGTTCGACAAAGAAGAGACGGCGAAAGAGGTTATAAACGGTCTCGATTTAAAAATCGAAGAGATTGACAAAGAACTCAAAAACGTGGCTTTGTCGGCGGCGGAAAAATGTCAACGCTCCAAAGAAGTCAAGGTATACGTCGATTATCTCGCATATCTGAACGAAAAGTCGCAGGCTGACGGAACGCTTTTAAAGACGAATTCGACCTTCATAATGGAAGCGTACGTTCCGACGGAAAGCGAGGAAAAAGTACGCGGAGCGGTGACGGAAGTTACGAGGGCTTGCGAAATAGGGTTCGATACTATCCCCCGAGACGAGTTCGCTCCCACGCTTATGAAAAACGGGGGGGCGGTGAGCAATTTCGAGGCGGTCACGAATATGTATTCGGTGCCTGCATACGGGGCTCTCGACCCGAACGCGGTTATGTCGTTTTTCTTCTCTCTGTTTATGGGACTTATAATGGCTGACTTCGGGTACGGGCTTTTAATGATACTCGGCGGCTTTTTAATCGCTTCCAAACAAAGAGACGGAACCTCTTTAAAGCGTATGGCGAAAGTATTTGCTTACGGCGGTTTCTTCGCCCTTTTGTTCGGAGCGTTGTTCGACAGTTGGTTCGGTTTTCCGCTTTTGAGAAAAACTTTCGGCGAAGGGTCGGCGTACAACAACTTTTACGCCGAGCATCTCGATGCGATTTCTTCGCCCACGAGCATAATGGGCGTGTCCGTGCCGAAAATCTTAATGTGGTGCTTGGGACTCGGAACTATTCAGATAGCGGTCAGTCTTATAATGAAAGCCGTTCAGTGTTTCGGCAGAAAGCAGTATCTCGAAGGCGTTTTCTCGGGACTTGTGTGGGCGGCAGGGCTTCTTGCGTTCGTCGTCGCCGTGTTCGGTATGGCGTCGAATAAAGAATTTCTGACAAAATACGGCGGTTATATAGCGGTAGGCTTTATCGTACTCGGCGTGCTTACGGCGGGTATAAGCGAAAAGGGCGTTCTCGCCAAATTTACCAAGCCTTTCTCGTCCGTATACGGACTCATAAACTACGTTTCGGACATACTCTCGTACGCGAGACGTTACGGACTTATGCTTTCGGGGGCTCAGATCGCTTCGATATTCACGAATAATTTAGCGATAGACTTGCTGTTCCCGAAGGGGGTCGTCGGAATAATATTCGGCGTAATCGTTATAATCGCAGGCAACCTCTTCAACCTCGCAATGAGCCTTTTGGGTGCGTTTATACACGATTCGAGGCTTCAATACGTCGAGTTCTTCGGCAGGTTCTACGAGGGCGAGGGCGAATTGTTTACTCCCTTGGGAAGAAGCGGCGAACACGTTTATATAAAGGCGTAATAAAATTGTAAAAAACGGTCC
>CALGVF010000354.1 GCA_937920115.1 uncultured Clostridia bacterium | reverse complement strand
AAACAAGGCGGGCGTTACGAGGAGCAATAAATGGGTACGCTTCGGCGGCTTCGAACTTCTCGACACCCCCGGTACAATGCCCCCGAATATGTCCGATCAGAGGTACGCGAGACATCTCGCTTATATCGGCTCGATAAACGACGATATTTTAAATACCGAGGATATAGCGTTGGAACTTATAGGCGAGTTGAAAGAAATCGCCCCGAACGAGTTTAAAGAAAAATACAAACTCGATTCGCTCGACAAAACGCCCCTCGAACTTTTCGACGAGGTATGCAAAAAAAGAGGCTATCTGTTAAAGGGCGGCGAGAGCGATTACGAACGCTGTTCCAATGCGATAATAGACGATTTCCGCAAGGGCAGAATAGGCAAAATCGCTTTGGAAATCAAGCCGTTTACGGAAAAGGAGTAAAATCGGAAATGACGGACAAAACGAGAGAAAAAATCGAAAACGACAGGGCGTTTTTAAGCGATAAAGTAAAGTATATCGCGGGTGTGGACGAGGTAGGAAGAGGACCGCTTGCGGGTCCTGTAGTGTGCTGCGCGGCGATAATGCCGCTTGACGACGAAAACGTTATAGACGGCGTGGACGACAGCAAAAAAGTGTCGGCGAAGAAGAGAGAATCGCTTTACGAAACGTTGAAATCGAAAGCGATAGCGTATAAAATATGCAGGATAGAACCCGAAGAAATCGACGAGATAAACATACTCGAAGCGACGAAAAAGTGTATGCGTATGTGCGTTGAGGGGCTTGCAATAAAGCCCGATTTGGTGCTTGTGGACGCCTTGAATTTGGACCTGCCCGTGAAGTCGGTTCCCATTATAAAGGGAGACGCGAAGAGTTATTCGATAGGAGCGGCTTCCATAATCGCCAAGGTTTACAGAGACCGACTTATGGACGAGTACGACGAGATTTATCCCGAATACGGGTTTAAAAGCAACAAGGGATACGGAACGAAAAAGCATATCGACGCTTTAAAGGAGACGGGAGCATGCCCGATACACAGAAAGACTTTCATAAAAAACTTCTCGGACGAAAAGGGGAAGAATTAACGGTAAAAGAACTTAAAAAGTCGGGCTATAAGTCGATTAAACGCAACGTAGTCACCCCGTTCGGCGAGGCGGACATAGTGTGCGAGAAGGACGGTAAGACGGTTTTTGTCGAGGTCAAGACGAGGAGCGGTAAGGCTTTCGGGCTTCCTTGCGAGGCGGTGGACTATAAAAAGCAGGCGAAATACCGTAAGATTGCCGACTTTTTATTAGACGGAGCGGACGGGAAAGACGTGAGTTTTGCGGTCGCGGAAGTCACGGAAGAGGGCGTAAACATAATTTTCGACGCCTTTTGACTTGGGGATATATTTGATACTCTGTTATTTAATAAATGCGATTACGTTGTTGATAAAGTCTCCCCTGCGTAAGGGGAGATGTCGAGCGAAATGCGAGACAAAAGGGTCGTAAGACTAAAACGAATACATTATTTTATCATACCCCCGTACAGACAACCCCTTCGTCTCGGCTCGATAAATTTCGCCGAGCCACCTCCCCTTGCTCAGGGTAGGCTTCGGAGTTTGTGTAACTCTGACTGTAAATAAATGTTCGGATAAGAAAAAATATGAAAATATGCGTTACGACCGCTTCGGGAGTCGAGGCGGCGACTAAAAGAGAACTGTATAAAATAACGGGGATAAAAGACCTCGCCGCAATCGACGGTCGGATAACTTTCGACGGAGATATCGAAACCGTCGCTAAGTGCAACCTTTATTTAAGGACGGCGAACAGAGTCGAGATAATCGTCGGCGAGTTCAAAGCGGACGACTTCGACAAACTCTTCGACGGTATAAAGGCTATACCGTGGGAAGAATATATGCCCGAGGACGCGAATATCGTCGTGTCCGCGAAGAGCGTAATGAGTAAACTCTTCGCTTATTCGGCTATTCAGTCGATAACGAAAAAAGCGATATGCGAAAGGTTAAAGTCCGCCTATAAGTCGATTATCCTGACGGAAAGCGGTTCGAGATACAAGGTCGAAACGGCAATAAGAAAGGATATGGTGACCGTTTCAATCGATACTTCGGGCGACGGGCTTCACAGAAGAGGTTACAGAGGACTTGTCGGCGAAGCCCCGTTGAAGGAAACGCTCGCCGCGGCTTTAATCGACTTTTCGGTGTGGAACCCGTCGAGACCACTCGCCGACCTATTTTGCGGCAGCGGAACGATACCTATCGAGGCGTGTTTAATCGCCCTTAATATTCCGAGCGGAATGAACAGAGAGTTCGACTTCCTCGGTTGGAGCGATAAAAACCGCGAGATTTTCGACAAAATCAAAGAGGATGCGAGGGGAAAAATCGAGTACGACAAGGAAGTCCGCATAAGCGGCTTCGATATAGACGAAAAGCAGTTGTCGCTTGCGAGAAAGCACGCGAGTCTTGCGGGGGTTGCGGAGAAAATTCATTTCCAACGCAAGGATATGCGGGAGTTTTCGTCGAGATTTTCCCACGGCGTGATAATATCCAATCCGCCCTACGGCGAAAGGCTTTCCGAAAGACGGGAAATAGAAAAACTGTATCGTGACTACGGAAAAGTCGTGAGGTCGCTCGACGAGTGGTGTTGCTATACCTTGACTTCGGTTGACGATTTCGAGAGACTTTTCGGCAGAAAAGCGGACAAAAAGCGTAAGATATACAACGGCAGATTGGAGTGCAATTATTACTCGATGCTTGCTTCTCCGCCGAAAAATATGCCGAAAAAATAAAAAAAGAGCGTAAAACGCTTGCAAAAAAAAACGCAATATGATAATATATCATAGACTTCGGGCGTTCCGCTGGCTATCGTCGGCAGGGTAAAACTACGAAAAATACCGACAAAATCTAATGAAATCGGCTATGAACGTCTTGTTATATGGAGGTAAAAGTCATGACAATCATCGAGCAAATCGAGAAAGAAAACTTGAAAGCGGAAGTTCCTTCTTTTGCGGTAGGCGATACCGTAAGAGTATCGGTAAAGGTTATCGAAGGAACGAAAGAGAGAATTCAGGCGTTCGAAGGCATCGTTATCGCTAAGAAAAACGGCGGCATCAGAGAGACCTTCACCGTAAGAAGAATCTCGTACGGTATCGGCGTTGAAAGAACGTTCCCCGTTCATTCCCCCAAGGTTGCGGGAATCACGGTCGTTAAGAGGGGCAGAGTAAGAAGAGCGAAACTCTACTATCTGCGTGATCTTACCGGTAAGGCTGCAAAGGTCGAAGAGATACTGTAAAACAATCGTCGGGTTTTACCCGACAACGAAGAGCAAAGGAAGTTCGGTTTTCACCGAACTTTTTTTCTTGTCCGCTAATACTTCTTGCTTTCTTGTCCGCTCATACTTATTCGCTCATATTTCTTGCTTTCCCCTTTGGGGAAAGTGGCTTGACGGAATGAAATGGAAGTCAA
>CALGVF010000353.1 GCA_937920115.1 uncultured Clostridia bacterium | reverse complement strand
CGAAAATCAAAAGCGTAAAGGAAAAGAGAAATGAAAGGTGAAAAAACAAAAGCCATAATACAGATATCGTGCGTTTTCGTCGTCTGTTTCACGCTTATATTCTTATTTTTCTTCGAGCCTTACACGGGCAAGTGGGATAAGGTTAAACGAATGGAAGGCGACGCGGACACTTACGTCGAGGAGAAAATCGGCGGCACGCTTAATTTTCAGTGTTACACGAACGGCGACGTAGTTTATAACGCATGGCTCACCGTCGTGAACGCTTTCGAAAAAGCGTCGGGCGTAAAGGTCAACCTTATGGCGGGAACCGAGGTCAACACGAAGAAGCAGACCGATTGGCAAAACGGCAATCCTCCCGATATAGTATCCAACACGGGTACGGGTTTCAGCGGTTTTATGCAGATAGAGTCGAAATCGCTCGCCGACCTCAGCGGGTTTTACGAAACGGCAAGGGTATGGGGCAGCGAAACGCTCGTAAAGGAAAAAATGAACGCGGGTAAGGGTGACGATGAGTATAAGAAGTATTTTGAGTATTTCGGCGATGAAGTGTATCTCGCTCCTTATATGACCGCGACCTACGGAATGTACTACAACGGCAAGATTTTCGCCGATAACGGACTTACTTTCCCCGAAAATTACGACGAACTCAAAACGGTTTCGGAAACGGCGTATAATTCGCTCGGCAAGTCGTTCGTGTCGTTCCCCGGAACGAGCGCGGCGTATCTTACGTGGGGTTTTGTCGCTCCGGCAGTATACGCTCAGGCGAAAGAGGACGGAAACGAGAGTTATTTCGACGATTTTACCGCGGGAAAAGCCTATGCGTACGATATAAACGACGAGAGAAGCGCGCCGCTTAAAAAGGTACTCGAAAGGTATTACGAATACACCCACTTAAACGGCGGCAAATACATGGCGGATTGTCTCGGTAAAAATCATACCACGGTACAATCGGAACTTTATACTAACGTAAATCTGAGCCTTGCGAACGGACAATGGCTGTATTCGGAGTTGTATAATACGTTAAAAGACGATGATACGGGTTTTAACCTTAAATTCGCGTCCTCGCCGCTCGTAACCTCGTCGCAGAAAAAGACGGCGGTTTTGTTGCCGATAACGCTTGCGATAGCGGAAAAGGCGTCCAACAGACCGCAGGCGGAAGCGTTTTTAAGATTTATATACCGCGACGACGTACAGCACGTGCTGACTGCGGCTTACGGTTACAGGTCCATTTACGAGAATTTCGATTACGGCAAAAACGAAGAAGACTATTCGTATTCCGCAAAGCAGATTTATGCGGAACTCGAAAACAGCGAACTCGTTGCGGTCAGATACAGTTGGGGCAGTCTCGGCGAAATGCTTAACGCTCAACTCGTCGCGCTTTGTCCCAAGGCGTCTGCGCCCGGCGATGTTTCGTCGGCTATGAGCAAACTGAAAGCGGAAGCGGAAAAATTCACCGCTCAGGTTGAAAAAATGGGGAGGACGGTATGAAAGACAAAAAACTTTCCAAGTCTAAATTATTCTTTTTATTGACGTCGGTAATACCGGTTTTTATCCTGTATCTGTTTATATGCGTCGCGCCGATATTTACGGCAATAAACGAAAGTTTTTACGGCGGAAATCAGATCGGTATTCACACGCCGCTCGCGCATTTTTACGATAACTACGTCGAAATTTTCAAGGACCCCTTGTTCTGGGATTCTTTCAAGAACGATATGATTATTTCTTTTTCGAAAGAGGTGATTATAATCGTCATCGTCGTGTTCTTCTCGATAGCGATAACGAGATTACAACTTCGTAGAAGCGAGTCGAATTTTTATCGTTATATTTACTATATACCGAACGTATTGTCGGTAATAGTCATAACGCAGTTCTGGGGAACGTTCTTCCAGTCGGGCGGACTTTTCAACACGATATTCAATACGGATATAGATTTGTTGACGCAAAATCCGCTTTCGGTCGTTATTTTTATCGCGTCGTGGTGCGGTATAGGCTACTTTATGCTGATACTTATTTCGTCGATTAACAATATCCCTAAGGAGTTGTTCGAGGCGGCGGAAATAGACGGAGCAGGGCAGTTCAGACAGTTGTTTTCGGTTACTCTGCCGCAGATAAAACCGCAGATTATATTTATGGCGGTCAATATTCTGTCCTCGTCGCTTGCGGCGAATATGAATATTATACTTCCGCTCAACGGCGGCGGAGCACAGAAGCAATCTTTCGTAATGGGTATGTTCGTGTATTATTACGGAAAATCGTCGGCAACCGAGTTGAGACTCGGATATGCAAACGCCGGTGCGGTGATTCTTATGTGCATAAGTTTCGCGCTTTGCTTTACGCTCAACAAATTACTTGCAAAAGGAGACGACAACGTATGAAAAAAACGCTTGCGGGTTCGGCTTCTTCCATTGCCGCAAAAATACTGATCAGATTGTTGCTTATTTTCTGGGCGCTCATGATAATTTTCCCCGTCGTGTGGATGTTTTACACGTCCATGAAAACTTCGGGCGAATTTATGACTAACCAGTGGGCTTTGCCGTCGAAAATACGCTTCGATAATTACGTTACCGCGTGGAAAGCCGCTAAATTTTCGACTTACTTCGTAAACTCGTTGTTTATAGCGATAGTCGCTACGGGGCTTCATCTCGCGTTCGTTTCAACGACTTCGTACGCGCTCGTAAAATATAACTTTTTCGGGAAGAAATTTCTCAATTCGTTCTATTTTGCGGCGATAATGATTCCCGCGGCATTGACGCTTATTCCGCTTTATATGCAGATTTATTCGATAAGCCCCAATCTTCCGAACAGCAGACTCATGCTGTGCGTGATTTACGCCGCGCAGGCTATACCGATGAATACCTTTTTGCTTACGAAATTCGTCGGGAATATCAACAACGCCATCTTAGAAGGCGCGGAAATCGACGGGGCGAACGAATATCAGAAGTTCTTTTATATAGTGTTGCCGAGCATTAAGACTATGCTTGTTTTCATTATGCTGACCAACGCGATAGGAAATTTCAACGAATACACGACAGCGCTTA
>CALGVF010000352.1 GCA_937920115.1 uncultured Clostridia bacterium | reverse complement strand
GTTAGGGATTCGAGTTCCTTATGGTGCACCAAGAATAACCTAATTCGAATATCGAAAAGTGTTCGGATTAGGTTTTTTCTTTATGTTTTAGACTATAATTTCGAGTAAAATCTGTCGGGTTGCGGGCGTTGTGTTGGCGTATTTGCTGACGATTATTTCAACTGTTTTTGAATATAAAATAAAATCCGAATGAGTACCATTCGGATTTTTTATCGGAGTATTGAAATATATTTCTACTTTATCGTCGAATAAGATTATTTTTTTGATTAACAGGTTTATCAGAATTTTTGAGTTTTCATTTAATACGGAAGTGTAAAATTGCTTAATATCCGTTGTCGATAATTTAACGGCTTGTTTGCTTTGCTCGATTAAAATTTGTCGTTCTAATTCCTGTTGTTGAGTTTCAAGCGATTGTAAACGAGCATTTGTTGCGTTCGTAACTATCCCGCGTTCGATAGCCGCGACGATATTATCGATTGACGTGTCGACTTGCTTTTTCTGTTTAATCAATAAAGAAAGAGAAGAGTTTTCACGGATAGATTTTTCTTGTCTTTGCATTACCTTAGATACGAGTATATTTATCAGGCTTGGTTCGGATAATTTTTGAACGACGGTATCGGTCACAAGCCTTTCTATTACTTCTTTGCGAATCATAGATTTATTGCAATTATTTATACGTTTTTTTCTTCCGTGGCATTTATAGTAGAAAAGACGCGAGCCGTTTTTTGTAGTTCCGCTTTCGCCGTGCATGGGTAGTCCGCAGTTGCCGCATATCAGTTTCTGCCTTAATAGAAAATCGGTTTTCAGACTCTTTTTACCGTATTTATTTGCATCGACTTTACGTCGAACCTGATTGAAAATTTCTGTCGGAACTATTTGAGGGTACATATTGTCGACAACTTCGTCGCCGTGTTTATATATGCCCGAATATTTTTCATTGCGTAGAATATTATATACGCTGTTCCTTACGAAAGGCTTTCCCTTATAAAATACGTTTTTCTCCGTTAAAGTTTTTATAATATCTCTAACGAAAACGCCGTTTGCGTATTGTTCGTACATAAAGCGAACGACGGCGGCGTTGTTTTCGTCTATTACAATTTTTCTTCCGTCGATTTTATATCCGTATAATAACCCGCCGCCTTGGTATAAGCCTTTGCGTCTTGTTTCATACATTCCGCGTTTTACTTTTTGAGCAAGTTCCGCCGAATAATACTCGGCATAACCTTCGAGCATACTTTCAAATATTATTGCTTCGGGCGTGTCGGGAATGTTCTCCATAGCGGATAACACTTTAACTCCGTTGTCTTTCAATTCTTTTTTGTGGATAGCCGTTTCATAGCGATTTCGCGCAAAACGGTCGAACTTGTACACAATGATATAGTTCCATTCTTTTCGGTTGCTGTCTTTCAGCATACGTTGAAAATCGGGACGATTGTCGTTTCTACCCGTCATTGCTCGGTCAATGTAAGTGTTTAGAATAAGAATGCCGTTTCTTTTAGCGTACTCTTCACAAACACGGAGTTGCCCCTCGATGGATTGTTCGTTTTGGCTGTCGCTCGAATAACGGGCGTAGATTGCTGCTGTTTTCATTTTATTTAATACCTCCGAAAATTTCTTGAATTTAGAGTAATATGTTTTTACGGAAAAAGTAAGAAACCCCGCCTTATACAAATCGAAAGGAAATCCCAACGAAATGTAAAGCGAGGAGTGTTTAACATTACTTTTGCCGTAAATAACAAAAACTCTTTAACCGAAACTTTTTTTATTTACGCCACAAAAATTATCGGGAAAAGGCGAAGCCGTCAAAGGTAGGCTTTTAAGCCGAAATAATAAGAATAACAGCCGTAAGAAAAAATATTACGTCAGAGTAAAAAATAAGCCGCTTTCGGTTCAACGTAGAGTTTGAGTGAACAACCGAAAGCGGCTTTGAAATTTTAAGTTATATTTTTTCTCTTTGACGGCAAAGACTTTTTCTGATACCATACAAAACCACAAGGTAGTATATTTTTAGTTTTGGTTTCTGACGGTTAAAACACAGGTAAGCACAGGTTTTAGTAAAATTGGTTCTCTTACATTTTCTCGATAATTCGTTTATAATGCAAGAAAAACGGAGGTAATAGTATGGCGGAGATGAAAGATATTAAGTTAAATGATAACGATACGGGGTTAAAAGTGCTTGTAAACGGTGAACCTAACTTATCGCTTATTCCAGAAAGTCTTATGGATTGTTTTATTGAAATAATTTTAGTGTTTATAAATCAGAAATCAGAAGATACTACATTATAACGCTACTTTGTATATAATTACCTGTTTTTATTAAGTTTATTACGGTATTCCGCGGGAGACGTGCCGTAGAGAGAAGAAAATTCGTGAATGAAGTGGCTTGTCGTGTACGAAATTTTGTTCGCAATGAGCGATATGGGATAATTGCTGTGAATCAACAGTTTCGCTCCGTAATCCAATCTCAACTGCCTCATGTACGCTACGAGCGTTTTGTTCAGATATTTTTTGAAATAAATGTTCAGCATAGATTGCGAATACGGTGCGAGGTCGTAAATATCGGCTATTTTTTTACCGATATTTTCGGGTTTGGACAAAACGTTTATATAATCTACCATCCAAGTCGGCAAGTCGTTGTTCAGACTTTCGATTTCAAAATGATTGTAAATCGAATTGACGAGGTTAAAAATGATGTTTTTAATCATTGTATTATACGGCGTTTTGCTTTGTTCGGGATTTCCGATTTTAATCTTATCGGCAAGTTCGACTATATAATTGAGTTCCGCGTCCGAAATTTTTATTTTTATCGGGGATTGTTCGTTTATTTTATCGAAAAGCGTCGGCTCGGTGTTGTTGCAGATTTTTCTGAATTCGTTTTTAACTATGGAGAAGTTGAGTTGCGACGAAGTGGGGCTTGCCAAAAACATGTGAACGTCTCCGGGTTTGAGCAGGAAAATATCGCCTTTTTCCATAGCGTACTTTTTATCGTTGCAAATCTGAGTTACGGGACCTTCGTAAATTACTACGATTTCGTAATAGGTGTGAGAATGCAACGGCGTGGCGTTTTTCTGCCACCAATGAAAATCGACTCCGCTTTCCGCGTTTATAAACTCTATACTCGGCTTTTTTATTTCGGCGGTGTGTTTCATTTTTATATTTTTCCCCTTTTTACATAATAACGATTTTATTATAGCATACGTTTATCTTTTGTCAATAATTTACACAATTAAAAACAGGTAAATAGGGTAGATATTGTTAAAAATCTAAACTTTCAGAAATTTTTAAGCGTAAAATCGCAACACGACTTTTCAATTTTGATTTATATTATAAACGATGCCGAAGACGGTGTCGAAGAAACTATAACGACAGGAGTAAAATTATGAGAAAGAAATTAGCGGCAGTCATTGCAACGTTTATTTGTTTATCCACCGCCCTTTTCGGATGTAATCCGTCCGATGGCGGCAGTGGTAACAGCACCGATAAAGTAGATACGACGCAAACGCAGTTGTACGTCTACGTATATTCGAGAGGATACGGCTCGGAATACCTGTATAAACTTAAAGAAAGATACGAGGCTCTTCACGCGAACGACGTTTATGAAACGGGTAAAAAGGGCGTTCAGATAAGAATAAACGTTTCGGACGACAACTCCGCGACGAAGTACGCCGAAAACGTTAAAAATCAGAAAGACGACGTATTTTTCGCCGAAGATTCTTATTACAGAGCCTTGGCGAACGCGGGAGCGTTGCTCGATATTACGGACGCGGTTACGAAGGAAAGCGAATACGACGGAAAGACCGTTGCGAGCAAGTTCAACGCCCATCAGGACGCTTATTTAAAAGTAAACGAAAAGTACTACGGCGTTCCTCATTATCAGGGCGAGTACGGCTTTGTTTACGACGCCGATTTGTTCGAGAAGAAGGGGTATTACTTTAAAGACGGCTATACCGTAGCCGACGGATTTGTCGCGAACAAGTACGATTCCGCTCAGTACGGCGAATACTATTCCGACGAAATGTTCGTTTCCGCGGGCGATAAGACGACGAAGAGAACGGCGGGACCCGACCGCATAGAGGGAACTGCCGACGATGGTTTGCCTACGACTTACGACGAATTTTTCTTCCTTTTGGAACACATAGCGGCGAACAACGATATACCCGTGTCGTGGGCGGGAAGTTATTACGACGGATACCTCAATTTGCTCACGCACTCCCTCACGACCGATTACGAAGGTTTTGACGATATGAGTCTTAACTATACGTTTAACGGTACGGATTCCGAAATGATTAAACTCGACGCGGACGGAAAAATCGTCAAAAACGCCGCGGGAGTCGCCGAAACCGAAAGTGTTACCGTTTCCGAAAGCAACGCGAGCGAAGTACGCCGTCAGGCGGGCTTATACAAGGCTTTGCAGTTTATGAATAACCTTATAAATACCGACCGTTATCACGTCGGAGACAACTACGCGTTCGCAAGTTTCGAGCATACCGCGAATCAGGAAAAATTCCTTTGGTCGAGTTTGCAGAGCGGGGCGTCGGTTGCGATGATTGCAGACGGAATATGGTGGCAGAGAGAAGCGACGCAGGTGTTCAAGGATATAGTGTCGGCTAAGGGCGAAGCGTATTCCGCAAATAACCGCAATCTCGGTTGGTTGCCCCTTCCCAAGGCGACGGTCGAAAAGAGAGACGCTGACAACGGCAAAACGACTCACAACGACATTATGAACTCGTTTATATTCGCGAGAGCGGGAATCGAAGATTACAAAAAAGACCTTGCCCGCGATTTCATAAAATTCGCTTGTTCCGACGAGTCGCTCGTCGAGTTTACGACGGAAACGAACACGCTTAAAGCGTTGACTTACACGCTTTCTACCGAAGAGCAGAATAAACTCACGCCGTTCGGCAGAAGTTTGTACAAGGCTTGTTTAAACGAAAAATCGAGTACGATTTATCCTTATTCTTCGAGTTCAAAGTATTTAAACAACGTAAGCAGATATAATAAGGAATACTACAACGTAAGCGTTACGCAGTCGGTCGCTCGTCTTTTGCGTACGACTTATCAGAGCGGCAAGACCTTTAACGTTTCTTACGCGGATACTGCGTTTGAGAGTATCAACAAATACTTTGCGAACGCATTTAACTAAAATTGTTTGACAAAAACGATGGTACCTGTTCCGAGGGAAACGGCGAACGCCGTTTTCCTCGGACTTCAAAACGGGAGCGAAAACGATGAAAAGACAAAAGCAACGCAAAACCTTGGATAAAGACGATAAGATTTTATATATCGTTCTCATGGCGTGGCCGATACTACAATTTTTCATATTTTATATATGCGTCAATTTTAATTCCATTTTACTTTCGTTCGAGAAAATAGATATGGCGGCGTCTCCGGCGAAAACGTACTTTTCGTTCGGATATTTTGCCGATAACTTAAAGGCGTTTTTTTCGAGAGTGAACATAGTCGGGGACGAGTTTAAGAATATGCTTCTGACCTCTCTCGCGGCGTGCGGTATTTTTATAGTCGTATCTATTCCTTTGCAACTTCTTTTTTCGTATTATATCGGCAGAAAATATATCGGCTCAAATTTTTTCAGAGTTCTTTTGTTTATGCCGTCCATTATATCTACGATAGTTATAACCCCGCTTTTTAAATATTTCGTATCGGACGCGTTGCCCGTTATGATGAAAGATTGGTTCGGCATGGAAATGTCGGGCGATTTACTATACAACGCGAAAACGATTTTCCCGACGATTATGTTTTTCAATATATGGCTCGGGTTCGGAACGTCGGTGCTTATGTACTCAAACGTGGTGGGCGAAATTTCGCCCGAAGTGATAGACGCCTCGAAAATAGATGGAGCGTCTCCGTTTGAAGAGTTTATTCACGTAGTTTTGCCTGCGGTTTATCCGACGATGACGGTTTTCGTAGTTACGACCGTGGCGGGCGTGTTTACCAATCAGATAGGGCTTCTCGACTTTTACGGAACTAACTCGTCGGTGACGACGGTCGGGTACGTATTGTACGTTATGACGGAAACGGCTTCGTCGAACCTTGCCGATTATCCGTCCTTGTCGGCGTTTGCGGTGTTGCTTACGATTATTACGATACCGCTCACGCTTCTTGTCAAATACTTAATGGAAAAATTCGGACCGAGCGAGGATTAAAAGCAATGAGCGTCAAAAGAAAAATAAGAGATGAAAGCAAGCCGAGATTATCGGCTTTGACCATAGTGTTGCTCGTTATCCTCATAATATACTGTCTTTCTTTTCTTGGTTTGGTATTCTGGGGCGTAATGACGGCGTTTAAGCAGAATAATATTTTAGGATACGAAAAACTCACTCCTCTTGCTTATAAATTACCCGAAAAATGGGTGTGGAATTTTACGAACGTATTTAAAAATTTTACCATAAAGGGAGTCAATTATCCCGACGAGATGTCGGGGAGTATGGCGGCGAGAGACGTGACGATGGGAATGATGTTTTTATATTCCTTTCTTTACGCTTTCGGGTGCGCTCTCGCTTCCACTATCACGCAGTGCTTTACGGCTTATTGCTGCGCGAGATTCGATTATAAGTTTTCAAAAATCATATATACTACGGTAATTATCGTAATGATAATTCCCATCGTCGGCAACCTGCCGTCGCAGATTCAGATGTCCAAAACCTTCGGGTTGTTCAACCATATATGGGGGCTTTGGATAATGAAGGCGAACTTCTGCGGTATGTATTTTCTCGTGTTTTACGCGATGTTCAAGGGAATACCCGCCGCCTACGCCGAAGCGGCGAAGATAGACGGGGCGAACAGTTTTTCCGTTTTGTTCAGAATAATTCTTCCCGTTGCGAAGAACACCGTGTTTACCGTATTGCTTATAAATTTCATAGCGTTCTGGAACGATTATCAGACCCCGTTGAAATTTATGCAGTCGTACCCGACGCTTGCTTACGGACTTTACAGAACTATTCATATCGCAAACACCAACGGAATGGACAGAACGCCATACCGCATGGCTTCGGCGATTATGGTACTCACCCCGACGGTCATAGTCTTTTTGGTATTTCAGAAACGACTTATGGGCAATCTGACGGTCGGCGGAATAAAAGGATAAGGAGATAAATTCGATGACAAAGAGCAAAAAAACGGCTGTTTTTACGGTTGCGGCAACGCTTTTATTGGCGGTAATACTCGCGATTTGTTTTTCAAGCGCGAACGTTAAAGCCAGCGCCGAGGAATGGAGCGAAACGACGCTTGCCGCCGAGTATTCCATAAACTCGGAACTTTACGTACCCGACAGAACGGTCGGTGCGAACGGAAAAACGGCTAAAGCGAGCAAAAATATCGTCTATCCGAGCGGAAATTCTTACGCTGAGGCGGACGACGGTTCTCTCGTCGTAAAACTCACGGAAGCGGGAAAATATACCGTTACCTATTTCGCCGAAATAGACGGTAAAAAATTCGTGATAAGCGAGTATTTTTCGGTCAGGCAAACTAAAATCACGCTTGGCGAAGGTTCTTCCGTTTCATACGGCAGAGGACGGTATTCCGATACGGAAGCCTTTATCCTTTCGCTTGCGAGAGGCGAGACTTTTTACTTCAATCAGGCGTTCGATTTATCGAAACTTTCAAAAGGAGATTCTCTTCTTTCGTTTTTCATAGACCCTCTTACAAAGGGAACGTTCGACGCGGGTTCGATTTACTTCGTCTTTACGGGAGCGATAAACAGAGATGAGAAACTCGTTATCAGAGCGAACAACGACTCGGGTGAAGTCGGCGGCGGAAGAGCATATATAGCGGCTGGCGGCGATAATCAGTCGCTCACAGGTATCGAAATATACGCGGGCAGTCCTATAATTCATAAAGGCGACGATTGGGGAACTCCCGTATGGCTTTCTTTCGACGCTCAGAACAATCTTATCGAGGGGAAGCCCGAAAAGTCGGATTATTCGATTTTAAGCCTTAACTACGACAGCGACGAAAACGCTCTTTACGCGAAAAAAGCCTGCTTCGGCGAACTCGGCAAAATCGCGGACTTCGACGACCCGTCTTGTTTTTCGGACGGCTTGTGGGAAGGTTTCACGGGCGGTAAGGCGTTTTTAAGCGTATACGGCGACAGTTTCGTGAACAATACCGTCGATATCTGCTTTACTTCGATTTACGGATTCTCGAATAAAGATTTGAAAAATTGCTTCGACGAAGAACTTATCGACGACGAAGCCCCCGTGCTTACCGTGAAAACGGACGATTTGCCGAACGCTCGTTTGGGGTATTATTACGCTATACCCGAAGCCTCGGCTTACGACGTGTACTCGGGAATCTGCGACGTCGACGTCAAGGTTTTGTATAACGGCAAGATTTCCGTCAATATCGAAAACGGAAAGTTTAAGGCTGATAAAAACGGTTTTTATTCGATAGTTTATACGAGCAAGGACGACAGCGGCAACGAAGCGAAGAATACGATTACCGTTTACGTTAGCGAGGAAGCGAACGATATAGTCGTCAGAATAGGCGATCACCCGACTTCGGCTAAATGCGGCGACAGGGTGGATATTCTTCCTCCCGAATATATCGGCGGCGGACTCGGAAAGTTGTCGTATAGCGTAAAAGTCGTTAAAGACGGCAAGGAAGAGGAAGTTACGGACTGTTTTTACCCCGAATCGGTCGGAAAATATACCATTGTGTATACAGTCGTCGACTATACGGGCTACGAAAAACCCGCTTCTTACGATTTAGAAGTAACCGCGGATAACGTTCCGAAACTCATAGAGAAAATCAATTTCCCCAAATATATTTTAGGGGGAATGAACTATACGTTCGGTGAGCATTACGCCAACGATTATTCGACGGGAACTCTCCTTAAAAAGCCTGTCGAGTTGGAGATAAAAACGGCGAAAGAAACGAAGAAATATTCCGCGGGCGAAAAATATTCGGTTAATCCGACGACAAACGGCGAGAAAGCCGAGTTCGCTTTAAAATGCGGAGAAACCGTGTTGAAAACGCAGGAAATAACGGTCGTTATGCCTTATACGGACGATAAACTGACTGTGGAAAACTACTTCGTAAACAACGGCGGCGAATATACGGAGAAAAAGACTCAGACGGGTATAAATTTCGAGGCGACGGGGAATTATTCATGGACTTTTGCCAAAGACCTCGTCGGAGATAACGTTTCCGCGGTCGTAAAAGGCGTTGAAGACGGCGGAAATTTCGACAGACTTACTTTCACCATTACCGACAGCGAGGACGAAAATGTTTCGGTCAGCCTGATATTCGTCAAAGACGGCGAAAATTACTATTGCTACGCCGCGGGAAAACGCCTCGAACTCACTCATAATTTCAACGATTCGTCGAGTTCCGTAAGGTTCGGATACGAGGACGGAAGAGCGTTCATAGGCGGCAACTACGTGACGGTAACTTCCGACGACGAGGGCAACGATTTCAAAGGCTTCCCGTCGGGTAAAATCTACTTCTCGATGAAAGTCGAAGCCGACGGCTCGACCGCCACGACGGTAAATCTTCAAAAACTTTGTGAATACCCGTTCACGAGGGCGACGAAAGACCTCGTGGCTCCGCAGATAGTAATTCTCGGAAATTACGGCGGTTACTACAAACTCGGCGATATTTACGAGGTCGTACCCGCGGTCGCTTCGGACGTATTGGACGTAAACGTAACGCTTACGCTGTCCGTATACGACGCAAAGGGCAACGTAGTTAAATCAATCGACGGCGTGACCTTGAAAGACGTAGATCCGTCGGTCGCTTATAAGATAAAACTTACCGATTACGGACAGTACGACGTCAAGTACAAAGTCGGCGACAGCAACGCGAGCGACGAGATTTCTTACGCCGTAAACGTACCCGATACCACCGCTCCCGAATTTACTTTCGAGAAAGGCTTTAAGACCTCGGCGAAAGTCGGAGAAGCATATTATATTCCGAAATTTACCGTTAAAGACAATCTCACGGCTGCGGAAGACATAGAAGTTTACAAATACGTCGTGAACCCCGACGGCAGAATAATCGCGTTAAACGGCGACGGTTTCCGTTTCTCGAAAGCGGGGAAATACGAGTTTTATTTAATCGCTTACGACAAGGCGTTTAACGGAAAAACCGTTAAGGTTACGGTTACGGTAACGGCGTGACGGGGAGGAAAAGGAAAATGAAAAAGAGAGTAAAAATTTTATCTTTGATTTTGGCGATTGCAATGCTTGTTCCTTTCGCGACCTCTTGTAAGGGCGGCGACGACGGAGAGTCGAACGCGAGCGAAAGCGTTACGGACACTTCTCGGGAAGATATAACCGAAGATATAGGAACTCACTACGTTTCGGGAATGCTTCACGAGAGAAACGTAAAGCAAACGAATAAAGAATTCGTAAAATCGAACGGCTCGACCGATTATTCGATTGTTTACGATAATTCCGACAATTACGCCGTTATGGCTGCCGACTTCATTTACAATAACGTTTTATCCGCTACGGGAGCGAAACTCGGTTCTACCGCGTACGACGGTCAGGCGTATAGCGGCGATGCTCGGTATATCGTTTTAAATATCGACGAAATGTTCGGACAGGCGGGACTTAGCATGCCGCAAAAAGAACTCGGTTCGGCAGGCTATTATATAAAGACCGTCGGCAACTCGGTATTCATAATGAGTACGGGTAAAGAGGGTTTGCAGATGGGTGCGATAGCCTTTTTGGAAGAGGTACTCGGTTACGATATGGTCGGAGACAATTTCCCCGTTTACGAAAAAGACGGAAAAACTCTTCCCGAAATGGAAATAACCGAAAAACCCGACTACGAATTCCGCGACGTCACGGGGCAACTCACCAAGTCGGGACAATACGGAATGGGTTATACCAATAACGACATAATAATGCCCGTAGGCGGGGCGAAATGGCACAACTCGTTCGCTCTTTTAAATCCCGAAATATACTACGCTGAGCATAAGGGTTGGTATTCCGATACGGTAACGCCCGATATGCGACCGACGACTCAGAAGGCGGGGCAACTTTGCTATACGGCTCATGGAGATAAAACCGAATATGCGGAAATGGTTCAGACTGCGTATGAAAGATTAAAGGCGATAGCGGAAGAATTTCCGACCCTCAGCGGCGTTTCGATAACAGAGCAGGACAACTACGAATGGTGCGACTGCGAGGCTTGTTCGGCAATGGTCAAAGAGTACGGGACGAATTCGGCGACCTGCCTCAAATTCTGTAACGACGTAGCCGAAAAACTCACCGAATACTTCGAGCCTAAGGGCAGAAGACTTATCGTCTACTTCTTCGCTTATCACGGGACGGAAGACGCTCCCGCGACGAAAAACGCGGACGGAAGTTATACGGCGAACAAGGGCATAAAATGCCATAAAAACGTAGGCGTTGTGTACGCTCCCATTGGGGCGAATTTCAGTCGTTCGTTTTACGACGAGGAAAATACGAGATACGCCGAAATAATGAAAGCGTGGAAAGTCGTTTGCGACAACGTGGGTTTGTGGATATATCAGACCAACTTCAAAAACTATTTCTATCCGTTCAACAGTTGGGACACCGTAGCCGAGACTTACAGATTCGGCAAGGAAAACGGGGCGGTTTATATCTTCGACCAAGGACAGATGAATATAAACGAACAGACGGCGTTTTCAAAACTCAAAGAATACGTTTCCGCGAAACTCGCCATAAACGTAAACCTCGATTCGCAGAAAATCACCGAAAAGTTTTTCAAATACTATTACGGCGACGGCGGCGAATACATGTACGAAATGTATAACGATATCCGCTTGCATTTGAACACGCTGTATCAGAAATATCCGTCCGAAATAAAAGGGTATATTTACGAGGGAATATCGAATTCTTCGTATTGGACGAAAAAGCAACTCGAAGGGTATTTAACCCTTATAGACAAGGCTTACGACGCTATATCGAAAATAAGATATACCGAACCCGAGAAATACGCTACGCTTAAAGAGCATATTCTTCTCGAATCTCTTTTCCCGAGATACGCGTTATGCACGCTTTTTGCCGACTCTTATCAGAAAGGCGAACTCATGGAGTTGAGAAGGGCGTTCAAGACCGACGCGGACTACTTCAAGTACGACAGAGACTCCGAGACTTCGGCAAATCTCAATTCGATATACGAATCGTGGGGCATTTTATAAGGAGGGGAAAGATGAGAAAATTTAATCGTTTATTGATTTTGCTTGCGGCTGTATGCCTGCTTTTTACGACGGCTTTCCTCGTTTCCTGTAAAGGCGGCGACGAAGAATCGACTTCTTCCGATACCGTCGATACGAGCGGCGGCGACTATTTCCCTACGGACGACGAGAAACCGCAGATTATTCTGAGCGACGCCGTTCTCGAAATAGAGGCGGGAGACGAACGCGAACTTACCGTCAGTCTTTACAACGTAGAGGGCGAAGTAGTTTGGAAATCAAGCGACCCGACGGTCGCAACCGTAAACGGAGGACTCGTTTCGGCGATAAAAGAGGGTAAAACGACTATTTCCGCGACCTTGGGCGATTTGACTGCTTTATGCGAAATAACCGTAAAGAAATCGACGGCGGCTCCTGTGATAAAGACGAATTTCGACGAAATTCTTATGGAAAAGGGCGATACCGTCACAGTATCTGCGACCGTTTACAGAAAAAACAAATTGGTCGAAGCGAAAGTTTCGTGGTCGATAGAGTGCGAGGATGTGGCGAGTTTTACGGCGACCGAAAAGGACGGAAAATTCGTCGTCAAGGCGAACGAGGGTGGCAAAAAAGCGACTGTGTTCGCTTCCACCGAATTAAACGGCGTGAAAGCCGTTAAGTCGATAGAGGTTTCGTCCGTCGAGAGCGGAGCAATCGGAAAAGCGGAATTTATAGAAGAAACGATTAAAAATTTACCCGACGAAATTTCCGCTATGACCGTTGCGGAAGCGTGTTCTTTGCCCGAACTTTTCGAGGCGTACGACACGCTTGCCGAAGACGAAAAGAATAAAATCAGCGTAGAAAACGCAAACAAACTGAACGCGATAAAAACCGCCTTTTTAAACGCCGAGTGGGAATATCTGCTCAGCGAAAAGACTACGAAAGGAAGCGTGAAGTCGAGCGAATCCGCGGGAGAAAACCCCGCTTACGTTTCGGAAAACAAAATCGTTCAGGGCGAGAAATTCGGCGTTGCGTTCGACTATTCGAGGTTTAAAGAGGTCTATTTCGCATTGAAAATAGGCGGCGGAAACGGATCGGCGGGTTTCGTCAATTCAAGCGGTTCGTTCCTTCTCGAACAGGATAAGTGGTATTATTTCAAGAATATATCCTGCTCGGACGGTTGCGTTTTAATGGTTTCGGACGAGATAGACGGCGAATACTCGATCGTTAAAATCGAGCGTTATCCCGATAAAGATTCCGTTCCGAAAAATCTTTCCGACCTCTTGATTTTAAACAACGTTTCGTCGATGGAAACTCTTTCCTGGAACGCGATGGCGACGGGTCTTTACACGAACAGCGTTCTTGACGCGGTAAAGGTATACGCCGAAGAACTGCCCGAAAAGGGAGACGCTACCGCGGAAGATTGGGACGATATTTACAAAACCTACGAAATGCTCGGACTTTTGACGAGCGACGAAAAAGCCGAGATTTCGGCAGAAGTTAAGAAAGTGGAAACGCTGTACGGCGAATGGAGAGCCTTTTTCGACAAAGAAGTCGCTTCTTGGGGTTCTATGGACGTCGGAAATATGTTTGAAAACGCAGAGGTCGCTTCGCTCGAATTCGGCTCGGCTCGCGTTTACAAGCGTGGCGGAGTGCAAGCGGACGACGATACGATCGGCAAGTCGGGCATATATCTCGACTACGAGGGCGTTAAGGGCGAATACTACTTCGCGGTCAAAGCGACGGAAGCCGTCAGATTCAAAGAGAGCGAAAATTATCTGCTCGAAGCGAACAAGTGGTACGTCGTAAAAATCCTGAAAAATCCGCAGGCGACTTACGGCGGGTGGAATATTTACGTTAAGCCCGCGGGCGATACCGATTACGTTAAACTCGATTACTCGTTCGAGTGGCGACTCGGCAATCATTCCGATTATAACGGGAAGGCGTACGTAAACTGCTTCTTCGTATTTACGAGTGAATTCGGCGGTTCTTTCGACGTTTACGCGACGAGCATGTTCGCCATAGATCCCCCGACGGAATATCCTTTCAAAGATATGGATAAAGTCGCAGAAAGCGTACTTATCGATTCCGCGGAGTTGCAGACCGACAAGTTTTTGGGAGAAAACGTATACAAACTGAGCGATATCACGACCAATTCGACAGCCGTGGCGTTCAACAACATAGGCGGGTCTTACGGAATGGACTATAACGGCGAATATGCCGAATATTACTTCGCTATAAAAGTCACCGAAAGGGCTTATATATGCACGGGCGGCGGCGACGTGATACTCGAAGAGTATAATTGGTATATCGTCAAGTTTACGAAAAATACTGCGGCTACTTACGGCGGTTGGAATTTGTTTATAAAACTTGCCTACGAGTCGGACGATAAGTACAGGCAGGTTATAGTCGGCGACCAATGGAGACTCGGAAATCATCAGAGGTATAACGGAGTAGCCTACCTTTACGGGGCGATCGCTCTGTATACGCCCGGTAATTGGGATATTTCTTTCGACGTATACGCTACGGGACTTTTCGCGAAAAAGCCCGAAAAGACCGCGAGAGTCGTTTTCGATTCGGACGGCGGCTCGGCAGTTGATTCCGTTACGGTAAAAGCAGGCTCGAAGTTGACCGAAGTAATACCCGTAAAAGCGACTCTGGAAAAGCAATACGAATTCGAGGGGTGGTATTTCGGCGACAAAAAGTGGGACTTCGAGAACGACGTCGTCACGGAAGATATTACCTTGAAAGCGAAATGGAAACTAATCGGTGATTACACCGTTGGATTTTAAAATTTTTAGGAGGAATTTATGAGAAATTACAGCAAACCCGACGTTTACTTGATTTATTTCGGGGAAGACGTCATCACAACGAGTTCGTCGGAGACCGATTACGACCACGACGGAAGAGACCAAACATGGGATTTAACTTAAAGGGGTACAAAAATTATGAGTAAAATTAAGAACAAAATAATGGTTTTAATTCTTGCGGTTTTCGCCTTGGCGTCGTGTTTTGCGGCGGCGGGATTCCCCGAAAAAGCGAAAGCGGAAGAAGCGGCTTGTCCTCAGGACGGCACTTTTGAAATCGTCGATAAAGTTTCGTTGAAACTCAACGAAGACGGCGGTTTGCGTTGGATTTTAAAGGCGAGCGACGAAATTTATAACTACGTTAAAAGTAACGACAGCGTTAAAATGGGTTTCGTAATCGCTCCGAAACAACTAATGGACAAAGTTACGGACGGCAACTATTACGGAATGGCTCAGAAAATAGAAATTCCTATCGTCCTCTCGAAAGGGTACAGACTCAGCGACGACGTCTCGAATTGGTATTTTAACGGTTGCGTCGTAGAAATGTTGGAAGCAAATCGCGAGTTGGACTATACCGCCGCGGCGTATATCAAAAACGGCGACAGCGTTGAAAGACAGACGGCTGTCAACGAAAACTCGGTAAACGATTTCTATAACATAGCGAATTTATCTATGCTTTACTCGGGCGAAGATTATTCCGAAAAAATGTTCAATCTTACAAGTTATAAATGGCTCGGCACGGAGAAATTCCCGATAAAGGTAGACACTACCGAGCAGTATAATTCGCTCGTGGCGAAAATAAACGCTGACAGAGATTTTTCGGCGAAATACATAGATATAAAGAGTTCTGTCGATACGAGCAAAGCGGCTTTATCGGACGGTAAAACGTTGCCGAGCGGAGCGAAATGTTCGACCTTTGCTGACGACGCGGTAAAGACTACCGTTCCGACAAGCGACGACCTTATTAAAGACCTCGTTTATTTAGAAGGGACGAGCAATAAGATTAAGGTTTACGACCAAACCGAGCCTAACTATGTAACGACGACGAAGGACGGCGAGAAGATTACCGCGTTGTACTTCACCAAGGCAAACGCGATTTCGGATAGCGAAGACAGCGCGAACAACTATGGATTTTCCGAATTCAGAATCGCGGTGAGCGGCAACATAGCGAAACTTTCTTTCGATTACAGACTTATCGACAGCAATACGGAAAAATGTTTTACGCTCAGTGACGTAAAAGATAAATCTTACGGAATGAAGAGTTTTCTCGAATATAAGCACGGATCTGATTATACGAATGAGACGAAAACGGCTTACGGCGATACTTTCTTTAAAGCCGACGGCTTATGGCATCATGTAGACTTTGAATGCGAAATGAGCGATATGAAAGCCGTACTCTTTAAGATTTATCACTTACAAGGCGAATTTATGGTGACTAACGTTCAGGCGATTATCTCGCACACGCATATTTCGGACGGTATCACTCATTACGACGTCGTAAATATGAAAGAGTACAACCTTTGCACGGAGTGCAGAGAGAGAATGAACGAAACCGAGCATACGCACGCCGCGAAAGACGATAATTACGGAAGCGACGAGGGAAGCCATTGGAAACTCTGCGTATGCGGCGAGAAAGTAGACGAAGCCGCTCATACTTCCGACGGAGAAACCCATTACGACCTCACAGATATGAAGCAGTACAACCTCTGCACAGACTGCGGGGCGAAAATAAACGAAACGACCCATAATCACGACTATCAGACGGCAACCGACGACGGCTACGAATGCGGTTGCGGAACCGTTGTAAATCCGTTCGACGGTTTAGTAAAGACGAAAACGACTTTCTACGACTCGACGAAAGTTTCCGTTTCCGAAAATTCGCTTTTCGGCGGTACGGAATACGTTGCAAACGGACTTAGTAGCGGTAGTTCGATAGGTTTTGGTAGCGGCGTCGGTATTACGAGTACGGGCTATTTCAAGGAGTATTACTTCGCTTTAAGGGCTTCGCAAGACGTAGTTATGGCTGAGGCGACGCAAACGCCGCTTGCCAAAGGCGTTTGGTACGTAGTGAAAACTACTGCTCGGACAGACAGTTTAGGCGGTTGGGATTTCTATGTGAAACAGCCGAACGAGACCGAATGGAAGAGTATGAACGTAGCGACGTGGAGAGCGGGAGCGTATAAAGATTTTAACGGTAAAGCGGAATTTGTAGGATTCTTATTCTTCGCCACAAACGCAGAGTCGTTCGATGTTGAAATATCTGAATTCTACGCAAAAGAAACGATTATAACCGAAAGTCCGTTCGACGGAATGGATAAACTCAATCTCGGTTATCTGAAAGATTACAACGCAACGGAAACGTTCTTCGGGGATAAAAAATACGTTTACAACGACCTTGTTTCGGGAACGGTTATCGGCGCTGACGGAGTTTCCGTAGATTCAATCGGCGAACAGGCTATCTACGAAAAAGTTTACTTCGGACTTAAAGCCACCGATGAAATTGCTTTCCTCGACGGCAACGGAAATATTATAAAGCCCGCGGTCGAAGCAAACGTATGGAGCGTTGTCAAACTTGAAAGAAAAACGCTTGGTTGGAACTTATTTATAAAAGAGTTCGGTCAGAACGATTACACTCAGGTTAACATTGATACTTGGAAAGTCGGAGATAACAGCAGTCCGACAATTAACGGAAAAGCACATGCCAACGTGTTTATGCAGTTCAAGTCGGTAAGCGGCAATGATTTCGGCTTAGAAGTGACCGAGTTGTACGGCGAAATCGATTCCGAAAGAGCGTTTAGCGGAATGACGAAAGTTCAGGATTCTTCGCTTATCGATTCCGCCGAAAAGGCAGCCTATACGTTCGGCTCGGAAAACGTTTACGGTGTAACGGGTCTTACCACGAGCAAAGATGTTTCTTTGGGATCGGCTTATAACATGGGTTCCAACTCGAATTACTCGGAATATCGTCTTGCTTTCAAGATAACGGGCGACGAAGTTGCTTCAAAGAACATAATACCTATCATTGGTAGTAACAGTAGTAACTCCATAAAAGCGAACGTATGGTATGTAATGAAAGTGACCAAGGTTGCCGACGAGTCCGCAACGCAGAAGTGGACGGTGGCTATAAAACTTGCCGGTTTATCGGACGATACGTTTGTAACGTATGTAGTTGACGATTGGAAAGTCCAAAACGCTACTGTGCAACCGGACGTTCTCTTAAAGTTGTGGATAGTTTGGGAAAATAATGTCGGTGTACAATATAAATTTGACTTCTACGCGACGGGCATTTGGGCTAAATAATACGAATTTATTGCGTTTTTAATGCGAAAAAACGGTATAATCAAGCGTTTTCCTGAATAAACGAGGGAAACGCTTGTTATGCTGTAATATACGTTTAATTTGTAATAGAGTTCCTACTCTGTAAATTACTTAAAAGGAAAAATCAATGAGAACAATCCATCTTATCTGCAACGCGCATATAGACCCCGTTTGGCAATGGACGTGGGACGAGGGCATATCCGCGACCATAGCGACTTTTAAAAGCGCGGTTAATTTAGCCGACGATTTCGATTATATTTTCTGTCATAACGAGTCGCTTTTATACGAGGATATAGAGAAAAAAGCCCCAGACCTTTTTGAAAAAATCAAACTACTCGTAAAAAAGGGCAAATGGGTGATTGCGGGCGGGTGGTATCTTCAACCCGACTGTATGTTGCCGTCGGGCGAAAGTATCGTCAGACAGATAGAAGTCGGCAGAAAATACTTCTCGAAAAAATTCGGGGTGACGCCTACCGTGGCGACCAATTACGACGCGTTCGGGTGTAGTATCGGACTTGTTCAGATACTGAAAAAGTGCGGGTATAAAGGTATGCTCGTGTGCAGACCGAACGGACAAACTCAGTTTAAATACCCGTCGAGATTTTTCGATTGGATAGCCCCCGACGGGAGCAGTATAGTCGTGTCTTACAGTTCCTCGTACAACTCGCAACTCGGAAAAGCCGTTATAAAAATAAGCGACTACGTTCGCGGCGGCGAAACGGGAATGCTCGGTTCGGGGGAAGCCTCGAAAAACTCCGCGAAAGAAGAAGTGGATTACGTTTTATGGGGAGTAGGCAATCACGGCGGCGGACCGTCGAGAAAAGACCTCGAAGACATTAAAAATTTACGGGTAGACGGCGTTAAGTTTTTGCATAGTTCGCCCGAAAAATTGTTTGAAGACGATATCCGCGTAGGCGGCGAAGTCAGAACTTCGCTCGTTCCGTGTATGCCGGGGTGTTATTCCTCGATGTCGAGGCTTAAAACCTTGCACAGAAAGACCGAAAACCTCTTTTATGCGACCGAAAAAATGCTTGCTCTCGCGGAAATGGCGGGGCTTAAAGTCGATTTAACGCAACTGAAAATCGCGGAAAAGAAAATTCTTCTGTCGGAGTTTCACGATATTCTGCCCGGTACGGTCATAGACGACGGCGAACAGGACGGAACAGAAATGCTTGCGATGGCTTCGAGAATAATCAAAGACTATCGCTCGGACGCCTTTTTATACCTCGCCATGAGCGATAAACCCGCCGAAAACGGCGAATTTCCCGTATTCGTGTTCAATTATCTGCCCTATGAGGTCACTACGCCCATAGAAGCGGAGTTTTCGCTCGCCGATCAGAATTGGAGCGAAGAATATAAATACGTTCCCCGCGTTTATTTAAACGGAGAAGAAATCGAATGTCAGACGATAAAAGAAAGGTCTACGCTCAATCTCGATTGGCGAAAGAGAATAGCGTTTATCGGTAAACTGAAACCGCTCGGCTTAACGCGTTTTTCGGTGAGAGTTGAAAAAACGCCCGTGATAAAACGTTCGCCAGCGAAGTACGATTTGAAAAAGTTAATAGAAAAAAGCGTTCTTTGCGGAGAGGTCGGTCTCGAAATGTACGACGACACCGCCGACCCGTGGGGCATGAGCGACGCGGAACTTGCGGAACTCGGAAAAAATCCCGTAAAATTCAGAGAAATGACGGCGAAAGAGGGAGCGGCGTTTTGCGGTATCGACGGAGAAATAAGCCCCGTTCACACGATAGAGGACGGCGAGGTAATGACGGTTATCGAAAGTCTTTACACGGAAAGCAAAACCGACGCCGTTATCGAATATAAATTCTATAAACGCGAAAATTTCGTCGATTTGAAGGTTATCGTCGAGTACGGAGATAAAAATAAACTCGTAAGGCTTAAAATTCCCGCCCCGAAGGGTTTACCCGTCGGCGACGGACCGTACGTCGTTGAAAATAAACCGATAAAAAGAGAGGCGAGTTTTCATAAATGGTGCGGAGTGAAAACCGAAAGCGATTATTACGCCGTACTCAACGATTGCGTTTACGCGGGCAAGTTCGAGGACGGGTTTATAAATATAACTCTTCTTCGAGGTGCTGGTTATTGTATCCACCCGATTTGCGACAGAGAACTCTATCCTAAGGACAGATATCTGAAACGAATCGAGAACGGAAGATACGAGTACGAATTTCGTATTGTTCGCGGTTCGCTCGGCAGTATCGCGTGCGAGGCTCAGGCTTTTAACGAAAAACCGTACGCTTTAAACGTATTCCCGACGGGCGGCGGCGGGGAGCACCCCGTAATCAGAACCGATAAACCGATAGTTACCTCGGTTTTGAGAAAAATTGAAAACGGCGGGTACGAAATGAGATTTTTCAACCCCGAAAATTTGGAGAAAACCTTTAATCTGACCGTTAAAGATATGGTGAAAGAAATAACGATCGGAGCGAACGAGATACTTACGATTAAAGCGACGGACGAGATAACCGTTTGTCACGATAAAATCTTATAAGTCCGCCTATAAGTCGATTAACAGGAATAAAATGATATGAAAACTCTACATTTAGTATGCAATTCGCATCTCGATCCCGTCTGGCAATGGGATTGGAACGAGGGAGCGAGCGCGGCTCTCGCAACTTTTTACAGCGCGGTTAATCTTGCCGAAAAATACGACTTTATATTTTGTCATAACGAAGTACTGCTTTACGAATATATCGAGAAATACGACAAAGAGTTGTTCGGCAAAATTCAGGAACTTGTCCGAAAGGGCAAATGGAAGATAATCGGCGGGTGGTACGTTCAGCCCGATTGTCTCGTCCCCTCGGGCGAATCTTTTATAAGACAAATAACGACGGGCAGGGAATATTTCTCTGAAAAATTCAACGCTCGTCCGACTACGGCTTTGAATTTCGATAGTTTCGGTCACACCAAGGGACTTCCGCAGATATTGAAAAAATGCGGCTACGATTCTTACGTATTCTGCCGCCCGATGCCGTGGCTTCACCCCCTCGAAAAGGAAGATTTGCCACACGGTCCGTTTTTATGGAAAGGTTACGACGGGAGTACGGTCAAAGCGTTGAGATTTGAGGACGAAACGATTTATTGTTCGCAATACGGTCACGCGAAAGAAAATATTATCCGTAAGGAAAAATACTACGATGACCAAGACGATATTTTAATTCTTTGGGGAGTCGGCAATCACGGCGGCGTTTCGAGCATGAAAGACCTCGAAGACATAGCGGAACTTCAAGCCGAGAAAAAGGGCGAATGGAAGATTCTTCACACCACGCTCGAAAACTATTTCGCGGCGGTCAGTCCTGCGGCGGTTTACGATAAACAACTCGTTTGCTTTACGAAAACCTATTCTTCGGTAAGCGGTATCAAACAGGCTCACGACGAACTCGAAAATACGTTATATCTCGCCGAGAAAACGTGTTCGGTCGCAGAACTTTTGACCGATTTCAGATATGACAAAGAAGTTTTCAAAAAAGCCGAAAAAACGCTTTGTCAGATAGAATTTCACGACGTTTTAAGCGGAACGGCGATAAAAACGGGTACGCTTTCTTCGATAAGAAAGGCTCATCGAGCGATAGAGGACTTGAAAGAAGAAATGTTCGGGGCGTTCGCCGCTATGGCGAAACGTTTGCCGAAAGTCGTTCCTCGCGACGACAATATCGTCGTGTTCAACCCCTATCCGTATGAGTATAACGGGTATGTAGAAGCCGAATTTTTTATCGAAGATTCGCTGTTTTCGGATACCGAAATGTACAAGTTAAGGGTATACGATTTAAAAGGCGACGACGTTCCTTTCCAAATTATCAAAGAAGAAAGTCTGATAAATATGGACAGGAGAAAAAGACTGTTGTTGCGGGTTTCCGTTCCCGCGTTCGGCGTCGCTTCTTACGGCATAAACAAGACGATTGGACCGAAAGTTAAGACGATAAAAGACGACGGCAAGGAAATAATCGTAACCGACAGCGTAAAAACCGTTGTAATTGATAGAAAAACAGGCTTAATGACTTCATTTAAGGTCGGAGAAAAGGAATATCTGAGCGGCGGAGCGTTCGCTCTTAACGTTTTGAACGACAACGGCGATCCGTGGGGTTGGAGAATAAGAAAACTCGGCGAAAGCCCCGTATTATACGATAATTTACCCGAAGATAAATGGGTATATACCGAAAGCGAGTATAAGCAAATGCTTCCCGACCTGTCGAAAAGCGGCGTTTTTGAAAATCTCGAAAGCGTTACGGTCGTAGAGAAGGGCGAACTTTTAACCGAAGTTCAGTCGCTGTTTTCGCTCGGCGAAAGTCACGCGGTCGTAAACTATAAAATTTACAAAGACGAACCGTATGCCGGCGTGAATATTCACGTTTTGTGGAACGAAACGTATAAGGCTCTTAAACTCGCCGTACCCGTGAAAGGCGATAAATATTTCGCTCAGACGGCTTTCGGAATCGAAGAGTATTCTGCTAACGGCTACGAATATCCGAGCAACAGATACGCAGGCGTAAAATGTGGCGAAAAAGCCCTCGTAGTTTACAATAACTCGGGCGTTCACAGTTCGTCGAAAGAGGGCGATAACCTGTATCTTACGTTACTCAACGGTTCGGCTTATTGCGCTCACCCGACGGACGATTCTCATTCGCTCATTCCCGACGAGACGAGATACGTTGAAAATATAGAGCAGGGTTCGCATGATTTTTCGCTCAGAATTATGGTAAATAATATGGCGGAGTGCGAGAGGTTTGCGAACGAGTTTAATCAAAAGCCTTACGCTTTGTCTTTCTTCCCGCACGGGAACGGTGACAACAAGAGCGATGCGGTCGTTTTAAGCAATCCGAACGTTGTCATTTCGGCTTTCAAGCGGTTAAACGACGGCAAATATCTTATAAGACTCTATAACGGTTATCGCGGCGATTCGGAAACCGAATTGCAAATTTCGGGGCGTAAAACGAAGATTAAATTTACCGATTTCGAGTTTAAAACGTTTGTTTTTGACGGAAACGAAATAAAAGAAAGTAAATCGTCCGATTTGTATTGATTTAAAAAATACGGCGATAATCGACTTATACGCGGGTATTTATTATCTTTATCGGCAATTAAGGAAAAAATATCACAGACTTTACGGTGGACTATATGTATAAAACAGAATATCTTAAAAACGGTTGTGAAAAATTTAACGGAACGGAAAACGATAACGTTTTGTTTATAATCGAAAAACAGTTAAAAGACGAAAAACTTTGGGATAAATTCGTAAACGTATTTCTGACGAAAGAAGATTCCGAAGGGAACGGTTGGCGAGGCGAGTATTTCGGTAAAATGATGCGTGGGGCGTGTCTTGCGTATAAGTATTTGCCCGACGAAAATCTTTACTCGGTTTTGGAAAAAACGGTAAAAAAATTATTGACTTATCAGGACGAGTCGGGTAGAATAACGACCTATACGCCCGAATCCGAGTTTAACGGTTGGGATATGTGGTGTCGCAAGTACGTTTTGGTCGGGTGTCTCTATTTTTACGATATATGTAAAGACGAGAAGTTGAAGAAAGTCATATTAGACGCGCTTGTCGGACACGCCGACTATATCGTTTCAAAAATAGGAGCGGATAAAAAACCCATAACGAAAACGAGTCATATTTACGGCGGGCTTAATTCGTGTACTATCTTAGAGCCTTTCGTTGCCTTGTATAAATTGACGGGCAAAAAGGATTATCTCGACTTTGCCGAATATATCGTTTCAGTCGGCGGTTGCGAAACGGGCAACTTAATCGACCTCGTAAACGAAGGGAAATATCCTTATACGTTCCCTGAGGTGAAAGCGTATGAAATGACCTCGTTTTTCGAGGGCGTATTGGCGTATTACGAAGTGACGGGCAAAAAAGAGTATTTTGACGTCGTGGAAAAGTTTATGGACAGCGTAAGAGAAAGCGACGTTACGATAATCGGTTGTTGCGGTTGCACTCACGAATTGTTCGATAATTCCGCCGTTAAGCAAACGCAGGAAGTCGAAGACGGCACGATTATGCAGGAAACGTGCGTTACGGTAACGTATATGCGTTTAAACGAACGGCTTTTACGACTTACT
This sequence comes from uncultured Clostridia bacterium, assembly GCA_937920115.1. GTDB lineage: Bacteria > Bacillota > Clostridia > Christensenellales > Borkfalkiaceae > UBA10281. Next base: position 123 of record CALGVF010000352.1, on the reverse strand, counting down.
GTGAACGCGAAATATGCCGACGAAATCGAGAAATCCGCGTACAACGCCTTATACGGCAGTCTTAATTACAAGGGAAATAAGCAGTATTGCCGCGAAGAGAACGCTTTTATAGACGGGCTTCCG
>CALGVF010000351.1 GCA_937920115.1 uncultured Clostridia bacterium | reverse complement strand
TGTCGTAAACGAAGCGGGAGCGTCCGTTTATTCGGGCTCGCCGCTTGCGGCTAAGGAATTTCCGCAGTACGACTTAACGCTTCGTTCGGCGATCTCTATCGCGAGAAGACTGCAAGACCCCCTTGCGGAACTCATAAAAATCGACCCCAAGGCGATAGGCGTAGGGCAGTATCAGCACGATATGCCGCCCGCAAGACTCGACGAGGTTTTAGACGGCGTTTTAGAGGACTGCGTAAACAGCGTAGGCGTGGATCTGAACACGGCAAGCCCGTCGCTCCTTTCCCACGTCGCGGGACTCAATTCGGGAATCGCGGCGAACATAATCGCATACAGAGAAGAGAACGGCAAGTTCAATACGAGAAAGCAACTTCTTAAAGTCCCGAAACTCGGAGCGAAGGCTTATGAGCAGTGCGCGGGCTTTTTGAGAATCAGAGACGGCAAAAACATACTCGACAACACGGCGGTACACCCTGAATCTTACGAGGCGACCGAAAAACTCCTCGCCCTCTTCGGTTATACCGATAAAGACGTCGAAATGAGAAAACTCGACAAACTTCCCGAGCAGATTAAAAAATACGGCGAAGCGAAGGCGGCAGGGGAGTGTGGACTCGGCGTTCTGACTATGAAAGATATAGTCGCCGAACTTTTAAAGCCGGGCAGAGACGTGAGAGACAGTCTGCCGAAGCCCGAACTCCGTTCGGATATAATGGACATCAACGACCTTGTCGTCGGAATGGAATTGAACGGAACGGTCAGAAACGTTATCGACTTCGGAGCGTTCGTAGACATCGGCGTTCATCAGGACGGACTCGTTCACATATCCGAAATATCGGACAATTACGTTAAGCACCCGTCGGACGTTCTGAAAGTCGGACAAAGGGTAAAGGTCAGAGTTATTTCGGTAGACGTCAAGAAGAACAGAATAGGTCTTTCGATGCGTAAATCGCCCGAAAAAAAGAATTCGTAAATTTCCTTGACAAGTTTATGGAAAAGGGTTATAATCATATCGTTGTGGCGGAACAAAGAGTTCCGCAAACGTAAAATGGAGGACAATGTATAATGGATACGATGGAAAAAGTTGTTACGCTTTTAAGCGAGCAATTAGGTGTTGATAAAGATACGATAAACGCAGGAAGCGACGTGGTGAAAGACCTCGGGGCGGACTCTATCGACGTCGTTCAGTTGCTTATGGCAATGGAAGACGAATTCGGCGTTACGGTTACGGAAGACGACGCGGGCAACCTTAAAACGGTAGGAGATATCGTCTCGCTTATCGACAATCGTAAATAAAATTTCATAAATTTTCGCTCGGCGTGAAAGTCGGGCGAATTTTTTATTTTATAAATAAAATACGCTTGAAAATCGAGTCGCTATATGCTATAATATTTGTACACTAAGATTTATACGGGCGAGGTGAGCGGAAATGTCGAAAAAAAGCGGAAAAACCGAAAAAATCGAAAAAAAGGAAAGTTCCTTTATCAATAAGGAATTATGGGGAATGGTTCTTATCGCTTCGTCGGCGTTTCTTTTTTTATGCCTCGTTACGGGAGATAATCTCTTTTCGCCGGTAGGAAAAGCGTTGCAGGGGTTCCTTTTGGGTTTTATGGGATTTTTCTCCTTTCCGTTACTCCTTTTTATGCTCTTTTGCGGTCTTATGATCGTAATAGGCAGAAAGATTGAAAACGGTAAGGGCAAACTCAACGCCGTTATGATTTCCATTTGTTTAATCTGCGGTTTCGCGATTACGCACCTCGCGGTATCTCCCGTGGGCGAGAGTTCGATAGGCGATTATTCCGCGTCGTGTTATAACGACGGTTTCGGCGGTTTCTCCGCTTCGACCATAGGCGGCGTACTCTTCGGTTTCATCGACGTTCTTCTCGTTAAATCGGTTTCCGTCGTCGGCACTTACGTTATATGGAGCATAATCGCGGCGATAGCGGCGTTTATCGCGTTAAGAGACGTTATTCTTCCCGGCAAACGCAACGCAAAAAAAGTAAACGCGGCGGATACCGAAAACGTTTCCGAGACAGGCGATAGCGTATCGTCTTTTGCGTCGGCTCAAGACGGTATGGAGAAACAGCCTGAACGCAAGGAAAACGATTTTATCAAGTCTCCTTCGGAGGCTCGCAGAAGGACTCTTATAGTCGGCGGCAATTCCGATTTCGAGATGAAAAAGGAAGAACCCGCATACGCGGAAAAGAAAAGGTCGGACGATTATACCGACATTGCGAAAACCAAAAAGAAGCCGACCTATTACAGCGACGAATTCGATTCCGATTACGAGAGTAAAACGAGAAACGTTAAATCTTCGGGTTACGTTTCTTACGGCAAGAAAGACGAAGAACGTTACGATTCCAAAAAGAAAAGAGGAACCGCTTACGATATTCCGAGCGGCGACGAGGACGATGGCATAAACGAAGATATTTATATGCCCAATTCTTTCAAAGCGGCGGTCTCTCGTCACGCTCAAAAAAAATCTTCCGCATATTCGAGCGATATAGAAGAGCAGATGGAAGAGGTTAACAGTAAAGTCGGCGACGACGTAGTAACCGACGGTAAAGTGAGTCTTGACGAACCGCTTAACGGAACGGACGATTTCGGAAGCAAAAACGTTTACGAGGATATTCCCAAACGCAGAACCGAAGCGGTAAAAGCCGAAAGCGAGCGGAACGACTATAAACAAAGCGGGTTTTCAAAGGCGGACGCGACGAGTAAAAGCGACGAAAAACCGACCTCGGAAAAGGGCGAAGAAGAGGAAGTAAACCCCTACGACGAAATGCCCTTGAATTTCAGATACAACGCCCCGCCGATCGACCTTCTGAAAACTTATTCGCAGGAAGAGAACTACGGCGAAGTCGAAATGTTCAAACACGAAAAAGCGGCGAAGATTATCAATACGCTCAAAGTTCTCGGCGGCGTAGAGGTAACGCTCGCGAAAACCGTTCACGGACCTACGGTAACGAGATTCGATTTCGCGATACCCGACAACGTATCCATTAAAACCGTTTTGAAATACGCGGACGACCTTAAATTAAGGCTCGAAACGAAAAACGAGATAAGAATTATCGCCATCCCCGGCGAATCGCTTATAGGTATAGAGGTTGCGAACGACAAGCGTTCGATGGTAGGACTTAAAGACGTTATCGAAAGCGACGCTTTCAGAAATACCAAAAAGACTTCGCTTACTTTCGCGATCGGCAAGGACATAGTCGGAAACCCCGTAGTCGCGGATATTACGAAAACGTTGCACCTGCTTATAGCGGGAGCCTCGGGAACGGGTAAGAGCGTAGGACTTAATACCTTGCTTATAAGTTGGTTCTATAAATACAGCCCCGCTGATTTAAGACTTATCATAGTCGATCCGAAACTCGTCGAGTTTAAAGTATTCGAGGGTATTCCACATTTGCTTTTCGGCGACATTATCACCGACGCGAAAACGGCAGTCGCAATGCTTAATTGGGCTGTTAAAGAAATGGAGGCGAGATATGCGAAAATGGCAAACCTCGTCGTCCACAACATAGAAGAATACAACA
>CALGVF010000350.1 GCA_937920115.1 uncultured Clostridia bacterium | reverse complement strand
TTTACTTCTTCGACGACTTTATATGTTTCCCCATTCGGAATAATCGTCGTTTCTTCCGTATTTTCCGAAGATTTTGCAATGTTTTCCGACTCGTATACTTGTTCGTCTTCGATAGTTTCCGTAACTTCTGCGGGAGTATCCTCGACTAAGTTTTCGGGTTGTTCAAGGGTTTCCTGATGGGGGTAAACTTCTACGTTTTCGGGTATTAATTCGGTTTCTTCCGAAGTTGCTTCGACCGTCTCTTCGATCGGTTCTTCGGGTTCTTTTTCGGGTTCTTCTTCGGGAAGCTCAAAATCGTAGGAGTAACTGTCTTCCTTAAATTCGTCGAAACTATCGTATTCGGACGGAATTTCGTCCGTGGCGTCCGTTATCAAATCTTCGGTTATTTCCGTAGTCTCTTCGGGAATTTCGGGTTCTTCCGTCTTTTCGTCTTTTTCCGCTTCTTCCGTCTTTTCGTAATTCGATTGCTCGAAATCGGGAATTTCAGCGTTTTCTTCGTTTTCTTCGGCAAGGGAATTAAGTTCGTCGTTTAAATCGTTTAAAACTTCCTCGCCGAGTTTGTCGATATAATCGTCGGAAGTATCGGGCGAAGAAAACTCGAAATCAGAGGCGTTTTTATCTGCGAATTGCTTAAACGCGTCGAATTCGTCCGCAATGGTGGTCGATTTGTTTTCCTGAACTTTCGGCTGTTCGGACGGCGTTTCTATCAGATTATCTATGAGTTCTTTCGATTTATTCCATTCTTCGCGGTTTTTATCGAGCGAACTCTTGCCTTTGGCGGTCAAAGAGTAGTATTTTCTTCTGATTCCGTCTACGGCGCTCGAACGGTATTCCTTAATGTAATTCTGTTTTACGAGCCTTTGCATCGCACTGTAAAACGTACCTTGTTTGACGCTGTATTTATTGTCTGATTTTTCTTCGATAGCGTCTCGAATGTCGTTCGAGTCTTTATCTCCGTCAACCAAAGAAAGCAAAATAATCGTGTCGATATGACCGCGCATCATTCCGCCTTTGATTTCATTATCAGCCATGAAAAACACTCCCGAAAATCAAATATATGAAATATTATACCACGGAAAGGAATAACTGTCAATTCTATAATTAAATAAATGTAATTATCTTTAAAAATTTAGCAAATAAAATTATAATTGCGGCTTATTATGATTTGACAATACGCCCGAAATATGTTAAAATATGCTTATCATTGCGTAAAACTTGAATTTTACGCAATGATAAAACTCGACGTCGGGCGTGTATTTTTCAGAAATTTTCGTAAATTTTGGACTTATTATGCCCTGTCGGAAAATTCAAAAGGAGAAAAAATGGCTAACAAAAACGACTATTTTTCCGAACGAAACGAAAAATCAAACGATAAAATCGAAGGACTTTTGCTCGATTTACCCTTCTTTTGCTCTGATTTTTTCTACGGAATCGCTAATAATACGTCCGCTCTCACGAGATTGAATTACGCCTACGATTTGAGAATATTTTTCAATTACGTGTCGGAAGTTAAGAAAATACCCGTGGAAAAGATGGAAATTTCGATTTTGGACGATTTATCGGCTTACGATATAGAAAGATTTTTGAATTATTTGTCGAATTACAAAATGAAGGGCGAGAAACATTCCTGCACGGAACGCGGAAAAGCGAGAAAACTTGCAACCGTAAGGGCTATGTATCGTTTTTTTTTCGCAAGAGACGCGATTAAATCGAACGTTGCTGCTAAGATCGCCACCCCTAAACTGCACGAAAAAGAGATTATCAGGCTCGAAGACAACGAGGCGGAAAAACTCTTAGATTACGCAGAGTCCGACGACGCGTTTTACGGGCGGAAACAAACTTATCACTCTAAACTGAAAATAAGAGATTTCGCCATATTATCGCTGTTTTTAGGCACGGGAATTCGTATCAGCGAACTCGTCGGCTTAAACGTTGACGATTTCGATTTCGACAATAACGCGTTCGTTGTCACGAGGAAAGGCGGCAACAGAACGATACTCTACTTCAACGACGAAGTTAAAGAAGCCCTTTTAAATTGGCTCGGTCAACGCTATGACGAATTGAAACTGCCGAGAGACGAAAACGCTCTGTTTATTTCGCTTAAAAATAAGCGTATATCAGTCAGAGCCGTTCAGGTTCTCGTAAAGGGCTACGCGAAAGAGGTCACACCCTTAAAAAAAATATCTCCGCATAAACTGAGAAGTACTTTCGGTACCGATTTATACCGAAAAACGGGCGATATTTACGCTGTCGCCGACTTTTTAGGACATAAAGACGTAAATACCACCCGTAAACATTACGCCGCGATAAACCAAGATTCGAGAAAACAAACCGCCGAAAAAGTGAAATTACGGGAGGACAAGGACGAGAATGATTGACGTTTCCGAAATGAACAAAATCGAGGAAAAAGTATTTCTGCTTATTCCGCTGTTTAAAAATACCGAATACGAGGATAAAGTCGAGGAACTCTCCTCTCTCGTTTCCTCGTCGGGAGCGGAAACGGTCGGCTTTGCCGTTCAGTATTTGCGAACGGTCAACCCCGCTACTCTGTTTGGCAAAGGAAAACTCGAAGAAATAAAGGAAAAAGCCGAAGAAGTCGGGGCGACGACCTTTGTTTGCGATAGCGATCTATCCCCCGCTCAGGCTAAAAACCTGTCGGACTTTTTCGATAAAAAAGTAATCGATAAAACCGCTTTGATTCTCGATATATTCGCTTTAAACGCTAAAACGAACGAGGGTAAACTCCAAGTCGAAGTCGCTCAATTAGAATACTTATTGCCCCGATTAAAGGGGCAAGGAAAGTCTATGTCGAGATTGGGAGGAGGAATAGGAACGCGAGGTCCGGGCGAGACAAAACTCGAAACCGACAGGCGATATATTTCGCAACGTATAAAAAAGTTAAAGGAAAAGTTAGCCGAACTCGACATCCGAAGAGACCTTCAAAATCAAAGACGGGCAAAAACAAACACGATAACGGTCGCTCTCGCAGGCTATACAAACTCGGGCAAGTCTACTCTGCTCAACGCCTTATCCGGTAGTAACGTTTTAGCGGAAAACAAACTTTTCGCGACCTTGGACCCCACCGCGAGAAAGGTGAACCTCGGCAAGTATGAAGCCCTGTTTATAGATACCGTAGGCTTTATACGGGATATACCGACAAGGCTTATCGAAGCGTTCAAGTCTACTCTGTCCTATATAAAATCTGCCGACGTGGTTTTATGCGTGGCAGACGCTTCGGGAGATTATAAGGCTCAAATAGATACTACCGAAGAAATTTTAAAGGATATTGGAGTTGTTACGCCTATCATAAAAGTTTACAATAAATGCGATAAAATCACGGGAATTTCGATTTTCGACAAAGACTCCGTCGTCGTTTCCGCAAAATTGAAAATCGGACTTGACGACCTGAAAAATAAGGTGGTCGAAGTAATAGAACAATCTTCAAAAAGGTAGTATACTACCCTCTTTTTCCGCTCATACTTTTGTCGTAATGGGCAAAGTCGTCAGGAATATATCCTCTCGACAAGTCGCAAGCGATTTACCGTAACTTGCGGCTAAGGGAATACTTATCCCTACTCGGAGACGACAATGAAGAAAAAAATAAACGTATTATTTGCTTTTATTCTGACGCTTACGCTTATATTATTTATAAACGGAAACGGAATAACTGCAAAGGCTGAAACGGAGTTATATCTCGGGGGAATATCTGCCGGACTTACCATTAAAACCGAGGGAGCGACGGTCATAGGACTCAGCGACATAGTTACGAAAGACGGCGTGTTTTCTCCCGCGAAAAACGCGGATATTAAAGTCGGCGATATAGTTATCAGTATTAACGGGAAAAAAGTAAACGGTGCGAAATCTATAACTGCGATTTTAAGCAAATGCGGAGAAAAGCCCGTCGAAATCGTGCTTGAAAGAGACGGTAAAAAATTAGTTAAATACGTTTTACCTAAAAAAGATCAGAACGGAACCTATAAACTCGGTTTCTTTCTGCGAGACGATTTAAACGGCATCGGCACAATCACCTATTTTACTAAAAACGGCGAATTCGGAGCGTTGGGACACCCTATTTCCGACGACGATGGCAAAATAATTCCTTTAAGCGGCGGTACTTCTTACCTATGCTCCGTCATAGGCGTGGTGAAGGGACAAAGAGGTAAAGCGGGCGAGATAAAGGGAATTTTCGTAGAAGATACGAAAATAGGAACTCTTAAAAAGAACTCGAATACGGGCGTATACGGAATCGCCGACGGCAATTACAAATATAAAGAATTGCCGCTTACGACCACGGGCGAAGCGGTTATGGGCAAGGCAACGATTACTACCTGCATAGACGGCGTAACCCCGAAAGAATATCAGATAAGCATAGTAAAAATCGACAAAAACAATAAGGAAAATAAGAACCTTGTGATTAAGATTCTCGATAAAGAACTTCTTGCCGAAACGAACGGAATTTTGCAAGGAATGAGCGGAAGCCCGATTGTTCAAAGCGGAAAAATAGTCGGGGCAGTAACTCACGTTTTTATAAACGACCCGTCGAGGGGGTTCGGAATTTTAATCGACAAAATGCTTGAAAACGGCATTTAACGACAAAAAAACTCATAGACTTTAATATAGGTCTGCGAGTTTTTTATGTCTGAAATAATAAAACAAAAAATCAAATGTTTAAAGAAAAGTTTAAAATACGGGATAATACTCTTCGCCGTCTACGTTTTCGGAATTATTCTCGGAGTCATAACGAAAAACGGCTGTCTGATACCGTCGCTGTATAACGGAGCGTATAATTACTTTTTCTGCGTATTCGACGTCTATTCGAGCATTTTCAGTATTTTGCTTAGAAGAATACTCGTTATTCTGTCGCTTTTTATTATCTTTTTTGCGTTAAGTCTCAATAAATACGTCGCTCCCCTGTCCGCTCTGATTATTTTTTACAGAGGGCTTATCATAGGTTGCGTTTCGGTCGTATTTTTCGAGACTTATAAAATAAGCGGCGGGTTTGTGTTTTTCCTCGTCGTAATACCGCAAAATCTGATTATTACGGCAGGGCTTATAGCGTTGATTTTGCTGAACGGCGAAAAATACTGCGTACCGTTGAAAAATCGGATAAACGACTTGATTATCAACGGTCTGTTGTCGCTATGCGTTTGCCTTGCGGGGGCGATATACGAATTTATAATCTTAACGTTCGTTTTACGACCGATAACGTTGTGGTTCTGAATAATTTTTAATAATCTCTTCATACTACTTTCGATTTATAAAGGAGTGATATGAAGAGATTTTTAATTTTTTTATTGCTTTTAGTCTCAATATTTTTCGTAGCAAACCCGAAAGCCGATAACGCCAAGGCTGTAAGTTACGAAAACGCGACGAAAACCCGTTCCGTATATCTTATGGAAACGGGCAACGGAACCGTTCTCTACTCTAAGAACGAAAACGAGCGACTTCCCATCGCGAGCATGACGAAAATTATGTTGCTCAACTTGTGTTTCGAGGCGGTAGACGGCGGAACGCTCGGACTTGACGAAACGATAACCGTTTCCGAAAACGCAAGCGGAATGGGCGGTTCTCAGGTCTTTCTTGAAAAAGACGGAAAATATCTCGTTAAAGATTTAATTAAAAGCGTTATTATCGCTTCGGCGAACGACGCTTCCGTTGCCCTTGCGGAAAGACTTTACGGAAGCGAAAAATCGTGCGTTGACGCAATGAACGCTAAAAGTAAGGAATGGAAACTTGAAAATACCATGTTTTCAAACTGCACGGGACTTACGAAACCTACGCAATACTCGTCTGCGAAAGACGTAGCGTATATGCTCACTAAATTGATTTCGCACAAGGAATATTTTGAGTTTTCGCATATATGGATGGACGAAATTCAACATAGCGGAGGAAGAAAAACGGGGCTTACGAACACCAATAAACTTGTTAGATTTTACGACGGTTGCGACGGCGGCAAAACGGGCTTCACTCAGGAAGCGGGCTTCTGTCTCGCCGCTACCGCAAAAAGAGGTTCGTTGAGACTTGTTGCGGTTGCGATAAATTCTCCCGACAGCAAGACGAGATTTAACGAAGTCTCTACTCTGTTTAACTACGGTTTTGACAATTTCACCTCGAAAACGGTTGTCGATTCGAGTAAGAACCTCGATATAGAGACGACCGTAAATAAAGGCGTAAAGGATAAAGTTAAGGTTTACCCGAAAAACGACGTGTTTATTTTCTCCGAGAAAAATAAAAAAGAGAACGTGATAATTGACTTTAAGCCGTTAAAAGCGACCGCTCCACTTAAAAAGGGAGACGATGTCGGCGAACTTATCGTTTATAAAGACAACGTAGAGTTCGCGAGAGTAAAAGTCTTATCAGCAGAAGACGTTGATAAACAAAGTTATTTCGGATATATTGCGAATATCGGAAAAAATTGGTAATCATAAAAAAACGAACTCTTAATTCTTTTATATGAATTAATTGGTAATTTGTAATAAAAAAGCGATTTTCTTTATTAAAATCGCTTTTTTTATTAATTATCTATAAACGTATTTATTTAAAAATTCCTTTACTTTCACTGCTGGGATGGCATAGCCGATTCCAGATGAATTACTTGCGTAATTCACACCTATTACATTTAAATTAGAATCTAATAAAGGTCCACCACTAGAACCTTTATTTATAAAGGCGTCATGATAAATAACATCAAACGTTACATTGCTCGATGATTTTGAAGAATTAGGAATTGTAACATTTTTATACCCGTATACATGCCCATAAGTTATTGAATTTGATTGCTCTTTAGGCGAGCCTAAAGATATAACATCATCCTTGGGAAGTGGATTGTCAGAAATAATAGGTAGTTTCTTTACATTGGTAGATGAAGGTATAAAATATAAACATGCCAAATCGTAAGATGATGCAATTGCATTAATCGAATTTTTAGGATTAGTATATAAATATCCCTTATATGTCTTACCTTA
>CALGVF010000349.1 GCA_937920115.1 uncultured Clostridia bacterium | reverse complement strand
ATCCGCAAATTTACTCAATTCCGCAATACCCCTCTTCGCGTTCTCACGCCTTTTCACGCCCTCGAAACCAAAAGGCTTCGTGACGACCGCAACGGTAACGCAACCGCATTTTTTCGCTATTTCGGCAACAATCGGAGCGGCTCCCGTTCCCGTTCCGCCGCCCATTCCCGCAGCGATAAACAGAAGGTCAACCCCTCTTAATGCATTTTCTATTTCTTCTCTGCTCTCGTCGCACGCTTTCGCTCCGATTTCGGGGTTCGAGCCTGCTCCTAAACCTTTGGTAAGTCTTTCGCCTATAACGATTTTTTTGTCGTCGTCTGCAAGCGAAAGCGACAACGCCTGCTTGTCGGTATTAACGGCGAAAAATTCCGCGGACTTCACGCCCGCTTCTATCATTCTGTTGACGGCGTTGTTTCCCGCTCCGCCGACGCCCATTACCATTATTTTGCAAACGTTTCCGCTAAAATCATTTCCGAACATAATCGTCCTTAATTTATCCTCTGATTATTATTTATTTTTCGATTTGCTTTAATGCATAATCGAGTACCGCGAACGCGGACGACTCCTCAGCCGCGCCGTAAAGCGGCGTTCTCGGCTTAATCGTTTCGACGGGAAGCCCGAGTTTCGCCTGAACGTACTCTCTTGCTCCTCGTATATAACACAGTCCGCCGCCCGTCAGATATACTTTCGGCGGATTTTTGATTTTCTTTGAATTTTCCATGAGGAACGAAGCCACGTTTTCGAGGTATTCGTCGAGGTTTTCGATTATTATATCGTTGACCTTTTCAACCGAATATTCTTCTATTCCTCCGTTTTTGTTTTCAGCCTTGTAGTTGAGACTTCCCGCGTCCTTTATAGTGAGATTCACCGAGCGTTTTATGCTTTCCGCAACATCGTGAGAGGAAGTCTCGCACTCCTTGAATATGTGATATGAGAATATGCCGCCGCCGAAATCTTCCGAATGTTTCGCTATTATACCATTGCCGAGAATGAGCGAAGCGGTCGAAGTTATGTACCCGCAGTCGATTAACAGGCACGCGGTTTCCCTCGTCTGTCTGTCGAGCAAAAATTGACTTTCCGCAAGTCCGTCGAACACGAAGTTTACCTTGTTGATTTTAAGTTTCGCCAAAATGCTCTTTATGGTCGCGGAAAAATAATCTTCCAAAAGAGCGTAATTCAGATAGCCACCGAGCATGGACGATTTCGCCCCGACTGGGTTAAACACCCTTATGCCGCCGTCAAGTCCGAAATAAATATCCGAACGGGATATAACCTTGTACTTATTCGTTTCGACGAGAAGTTGTCCGGCGTTCAAAAGCGTTTCTATATCCGATTCTTTAATCTTCTTCGGCTTATTGAAAACAATCTTATACTTTCTGTTTTCGAGCCGTATAAACGCACCCGGAACGCCTACCGTAATTTCGTTTATCGAAGTGGAAAGGGTCTCTTTAAGGTGATTTATACAGTTTTCGATCGCTTTCGCAAGTTGCTTGACGTCGAAAAATTCGCCCTCGGAAAAGCCGACGTATTCGTATTGAGTCTC
>CALGVF010000348.1 GCA_937920115.1 uncultured Clostridia bacterium | reverse complement strand
AACGACGGAAATCTTCCGTCGTTTTTGTGGTGCCGCTGAACCAACCTCAGTTGAACACTTTTTCACAATTATTGTCCCCTCATTTAATCTGCATACGATTCCATTTCTGAAACAGCCTTGATCTCATTCATAATCGCCAAAACTATTGCCTCCAAATCACTCCCTTCGCTATAATCCGCTGGCACACAAAAATTTACCCTACCATTTTTTATGAGTTTCTGTGCAATTTCTTTCCCTTGCCCCGGATTATAAACAGCAATAGATTGTCCTCCGTTTACTTTTACCAGTTTCATGCAAGGCACATCTGTGTAAAATTTACGATTAAACCTCACCAAATCTCTCTCAATAAGAAATCTGCGATATGGACTATTTCTATGCCATTATCATTACCAACGGCAAAGTCATCCATTGAAACCACATATTTATGATAATGATCTCTTATTTCTTTTAGATTTTCTACCTCTCTTTCCGATTCTTCGGGCAATTCTCGACAAACCTGAATATAAACTTTTTCGTCGCGTCGAATACCTACAAAATCTATTTCCTTTGTACTGTTTTTTCCTATATACACGTCGTATCTGCGACGTTTCATTTCCAAGAATACGATATTCTCCAGCATTGATGCAATCATTTTTGTGTTAAAACCCATCTTACAATATTTTATAGAAATATCCGAAAGATAATATTTTTCTTGAGTCTTTAATACCGACTTTCCTTGCAAATCGTATCTTTGGCATTGATAAATAATAAACGCTTCACTGAGCCATTTAATATAATTATAAATCGCCTCAACAGACAAAGTTCGATGTTCACTTTTCAAAAATTTAACGATAGAGTTCGCCGAGAACGTCTTACCAACGTTTTCAATAATATACTTAACAACTCTATCAAATAAATCCTTATTACGAATTTTATGCCGCTTGCTTATATCTCTCGTAATAACTGCCGCATAAATACCTTCTACAATTTGATATGCCGATTTAGTATCAAAATCGCTTATCCCTATTACAGGAAAGCCGCCATATCTCAAATATTCGTTAAACATTTCTTTAACCTGTATATCAGGTTTGTTCTTAAACGTCAAGAACTCCTTAAAAGATAAGGTGTATACCGGAATTAGAACATATCGACCAGACAAATAAGTAGAGATTTCGCTTGACATTAACTTAGAATTTGAACCCGTTACATAAATATCAACATCTTCGCCTTCAAATAATGTATTAACCACCTTTTCCCAACCGAAAACTTCCTGTAATTCATCAAGAAAAAGGTAGCAATGCCCTTTCCCCGCTATTGCTTGTTTTAGATCTTCATACATCTCTTTCGAGTTTATTTCTTCAAATTCAATTTCGCTGTATTTTCTTGATATTATATTTTCAATATTTACTCCGCTCTCTACTAATTCTTGCTTTAACATATCCAAAATGGTCGATTTACCGGCTCGACGAACCCCGGCAAGTATTTTCACCAGAGGTTTATTCATAAACGGTTTGATAGATTCAATATAATCAGGTCTAATTATCATACGACACCTCCTATCTTTTATAAGATTATACCCAAAAAGTAAGGATAAGTCAATAGTATTTTCGGTATGTCGGTAAAAAGTTTTTAATTTAACACATTTTTTCGGTGTCGTTTTGCAAAATTTGTCATTTATATGCGTTCTAGCAGGATGCCAAATTCCGGCAGTCATCTATTCCACTTTCTAATTCATTAAAACTTTTCTATTTTTATATAATCTGTTCACTCGGATAATTTTGAGCATAGCAGAATTGTTCCATAACTTTATTTGCCTCCGATTTTTCGCCTGTTCGGGCGTGGGGTTGTAGCACAGAGAAAAACGAAAGTCAACGGGAAAAATTAACGCTTAAAATTCGTATAAAGTTTTAGGGTCAAATTCGATGAAAATTCGAGTTTGGCTCTATTTTTTATCTATTTTTAAAAATTAAATCCT
>CALGVF010000347.1 GCA_937920115.1 uncultured Clostridia bacterium | reverse complement strand
TATGAAGTGCTTTAAGATAAGAAACGGACTTATAGACCAACTTTTCCTTAACGAGGCATGTTCTTCGGGTTGCGGTTCGTTCCTGCAAACGTTCGCATCTTCTCTTGGCTATGACGTGGAGACTTTCGCAAATCTCGGCTTGTTCGCCGACGCTCCCGTCAACCTCGGTTCGAGGTGTACCGTATTTATGAACAGTTCGGTAAAGCAAGCCCAAAAGGACGGGGCTTCCGTCGAGAATATTTCGGCGGGGCTTTCGATAAGCGTAGTCAAAAACGCTCTCTACAAGGGTATCCGCTGTGCGAAAGCCTCTGACTTGGGCAAAAACGTGGTAGTTCAGGGCGGCACGTTCTTAAACGACTGCGTGCTTCGGGCGTTCGAGCAAGAAACGGGACTTAACGTAATTCGTCCGTCGTTCTCTGCTCTAATGGGGGCTTACGGAGCGGCTCTTTACGCGAAAGACGTCAAAAATTCGGGCAAAAGCAGCGTTTTAAACGCCGAAGAACTCAAAAACTTCTCGCGTAAAACCTCGAATATCGTCTGCGGCGGTTGCGGCAACAAGTGCAATCTCACGATAAGCGTATTCTCGGACGGCAAAAAATATATTGCGGGCAACCGCTGCTCCAAACCCGTCTCGGGAAAACAAACGACGGGCGACAAAGACCTTTACGCGTACAAAATCAAACTGTTGTCGAAATATATAAATACCGAGAGGAAATCGGATAAAATCAACGTCGGACTGCCGCTCGCTCTCAATATGTACGAATTGTTGCCCTTTTGGAGCAGATTTTTTACCGAACTCGGCTTCAACGCGATGACCTCGCCTTTTTCGGACAGGAAAATTTACGAAATGGGTCAATACACCATACCGTCCGACACGGTATGTTACCCCGCGAAACTCGTTCACGGGCATATCGAAACGCTGATAAACGAAAAAGTTGACGCCATTTTCTACCCCGATATGACCTACAACGTAGACGAGGGGCAAGGCGACGACCATTTCAACTGCCCCGTCGTGGCGTACTACCCGCAAGTTATTTTAAAAAACGTTCCCGATATTAAAAAGGCGGACTTTATATGCGACTTCGTAAGCGTTGCGAACCCGTCGCAGTTTATAAAGAGAATTACTCCGATACTCAAAAATCACTTCGGAAGCAATGCAAAAATCACGCCGAGCAACGTTAAAAAAGCCGCCTATAAGGCGTTTAACGAGTATCACGACTATATCAACGCCATACGATTAAAGGCTGACGAACTGATAGAAAACGCTAAAAAAAGCGGCGAACCCGTAATCGTTTTGGCGGGCAGACCGTACCACGTCGACCCCGAAATAAACCACGGAATACACGAACTTATCGCAAGGCTCGGGGCGACGGTAATAAGCGAGGACTCCATAAGACCGAACGACGGCAAACTGTCGACGAAAGTCAGAAACCAATGGACGTATCACGCGAGAATGTACAACGCGGCGAAATTCGTTGCGGAAAGTCCCGAAGAACTGAACGTACATCTCGTACAACTCGTTTCGTTCGGTTGCGGAGTAGACGCGGTAACGACGGACGAAGTGCGAGCCACGGTAGAAAAGTCGGGACGACTTTACACGCAGATAAAAATCGACGAAATATCGAACTCGGGAGCGGTGACGATAAGACTGAGAAGTCTTATGTCGGTCATAGAACTCAGAAAACGCAATAAAAAATAAACGTTGCGTTATCCGAAAAAATAAGCAAGCGAAAAATAACGTTATAAACCCCCGAGAACTTATTTTCAGAAATAAGTTCTCGGGGGTTTTTGTTTTAGTTCCGTTTCAATTATCGTAACAAACGGCAAAGTCTTCTAACTGCTCTTGCTTCCTCCTTCGGGGAAAATTCCTCGTTGAATCGGAAACCATCTCGAAAACGCCTACAACGCTTCCTCCTTCGGGGGAAGTGGCAAAATAGAGCGTAAGCGAGATTTTG
>CALGVF010000346.1 GCA_937920115.1 uncultured Clostridia bacterium | reverse complement strand
GAACGGCGAAACTATCGAAGTCGTCGGCGTATTCGGCAGTTACGACGAACTCGGAACGACGTACTATTCGCTTACCGTCGATTCGTTAAAAGTACTATGAAAAAGCACTTGAAAAGAATAGCAATGTTTACGATACTGATTATAGTTATCGTAGGAATAATCATACTTCAAAGCACATTAAGTGGCGGAGTTTGCCCTTTCTGCGGGCAAAAACATTGAAAACCGATTTATTATAAGAAGAATTGCGAAAAATGATTATAGTGACCATGCCTCGGCGTTCCGAAAAATGAATAGTAAAAAAGGTACCCGTTTTTGACGCGAGTACCTTTTTAAATTATAAACTGCTTCGCTTTATGAAAAATCAAACACAATTTCTTTTTTATCGTTCAGTTTTAATTTACTGTCGAACTTTTTACCGCTTTTGGATATAAACGACATTTTGTCGGTCAGACCCGTTTCGAGCAGTTTCGCCGCCTGAATTTTGGGAATAGTACAACCGAGTATGCGTAAATTGATTTTGAAATTGCAGTTCTTGCCGAAGTCCTCGCAGGCGTAGTTGAATCTGCCTCTTTTAACGGGTTTTCCGCATTTCGGACATACGCCTATTTCGTCTCCGTAAAACCCAGAGCCGCCGTCTCTGTCTCCGTCGAAAACCTCTTTTATCTCGTTTTCAGCCATTTTTACGCTTTCGTCTATGGTCATTTCGCCGCGGTAGACCTTTTTCAACGCCTGACCCATCTGACTCGTCTTGTACTTATCCATAGAGATATTCATATCGGTAAGTTGTTCGATTAGAAATTTCCCGTTGTTTTCTATGTAGTAGACGTCCTTTTTCAAGGATATGTAGCCGCTTTTTTTAGCGTTGTCGATTATTCCCGTTCTCGTCGCTTCCGTTCCGAGTTCGAGACCTTTAAAAATCGCTTTGTAGTCCTCGTCGTCGCTGTCGTCCGTCGATTTTTCGTCCTTGAACGGGTTTTTCAGATAATTGTTAAGGGTTTCGATGGTGTAGTGCTTCGGCGGTTGCGTTTGCTTTTGTTCGGGGTGAAAATCTACGTTTACGGTATCTCCTATTTCGAGTTTCGGCAAAATTTTGTCTTTTCTGTCGCCGCCGTCGTACTTCGTCCAACCTTCGGTAAGTATAATCGAACCTTTAATCGAATAATCTTCCTTGCCGCCGAGAGAAATCGTAAGTTCCGATTTTTCCACGTAACATTCTTCTTCGCAGAAAACCGCCGCGAAACGCCGTAAAATCGCCGAATATACCGTAAATTCTTCCTGTGAAAGAGAGTTTTTATCGGGAATTTTGTACGTAGGGGTCAATGCGGAGTGCGACTCTATTTTTGAATCGTCGAATATTGTTTTCTTGTCTTTGAAAGTTATGTTGTAACCGAGTTTTTTAACGCCCGAAATAATCTGTTTTACTTTGTCTTTCTCGTTGGTTGCGAGATATTCCGAGTTCGTTCTCGGGTAACTGACGTAACCGTTCTCATAGAGTTTCTGAACTATGGAAAGACTTTTTTCCATGGGCATTTTGTATTTTTTGCCGAGGAAATTCTGCAATTTAGTCAAAGAGTAGAGTTTGCCGGGGAATAAAATCTCTTTTTTCGCTTTCTTGTCTGTTACCGTTGCGGGCAGAACGTTCATTCTCTCGCAACAGCGTTCGGCTTTCGCCTTTTCTTCCTCTTTGAAACGATATTTCGATACGAGTTCTATCACTTCGCCGTTAGTTTTCGCTTTCGACACCAAGGCGTAATAAATCTCGGGTTTGAAGTTTTCTATCTCGTAGTCTCTGTCGTAGACTGCTTTCACGATAGGCACGATAACTCTTCCGACCCTTAAAAGCGTACCGCTTTTTATGCTTGCGTATCTCGTTAAATTCACGCCGTACAGCCAATCGATATACGTTCGCGAAAAGCCCTCGTTCGCAAGGTTCTGATATTCCGTTTCTTCTTTCATTTCGGAAAGAGCCTTTCTGACCGTCTGCGGAGTCTGATCGGGCAGCCACAATCTGTAAAAGGGCTTAGGCTCGGCTAAGGCGTTGGACACGCAGAGACGAACTATTATTTCACCCTCTCTGTCCGAGTCTCCCGCGTTTACGATTTTATTTACGTCGCTTCTGTTTAAAAGCGAGCGTATAATCTCGAATTGTTTTTTAACTCCATCGTCCGTTTTGCCTTTATCGTCTTTTTTGAGCCGAAAACGGAATTTATCGGGAAAACAGGGCAGATTGTCGAGAGTCCATTTTTTATTCTGAACGGGCAAAGGAGAATAGTCCTCGACGTCGCAAAGGGAAAACAGGTGTCCGAATGCCCATGTGACGATGTATTCGTCGTTTTCAAAATAGCCCGCTTTCTTTTTCATTTCGCCTATGCCCGAAACGATATTTCTGGCTAAACTCGGTTTTTCCGCAATAATCGCAATCATAAATATATAATAGCATTTTCATAACGCGTTTGTCAATCCGCGGGGCTTAAAGGAAGTTAAAAATAATTTTAAAATACCCCTTAAAAACGTTTGACAAAAAGTTTTCGGTCGGGTATAATCAAGCCGTAAATTGAATACAGATTGCCAATATAAATTTGAACATGACGGCTCAAACGTTTCTACCGCACGCCGAAAAAGATGCGACTATTGGAGGAAGAACGCAAAAGTGATTTTGCGTAGATTTCCGTTTTATTGGCAAGCAGGTTATTTATAGCCTGTTTTTTTGTTTTTAATTTTTCACTTACGAGGTCGGTATGAAAATTCTTGAACAGAAGATTTTAAAAGACGGAAAAATTCTCGGCGGAGATATTCTCAAAGTCGATAATTTTTTGAACCATCAGATGGACGTCGCTCTTTTTAACGAACTCGGAAAGGATATATATACGCATTATAAGGACTGCGGAGTAAACAAGATTTTAACCATAGAGGCTTCTGGCATCGGGTTGGCTTGTATTACGGCGCAGTTTTTTAATTGTAACGTGTTGTTTGCGAAGAAACGCAAGTCTTTGAATATTTCGGACGACGTTTATTCGACGAAAGTTTATTCTTTCACGAAAAAGACGGAATACGACGTGGTCGTGTCTAAGGAATATCTCGGAAAAGACGACAAAGTTCTTATTATAGACGACTTCCTCGCGAACGGAAACGCATGTTTAGGGCTTATAGATCTTGTCCGCAAGGCGGGGGGAGAAGTTGTCGGAGTCAGTTGTGCGGTAGAGAAGACCTATCAGGGCGGTTACGACAAGATTGCGGCTCTCGGCTATGACGTCTATTCGCTTGCGAGAATAGCGGAAATGAAAGACGGTCATATTAAATTCGTCGAATAAATCGGCGATACTCAATTCGATATGTAATATTATTTACATAAATTTTTAAATTCGCGAAATGCGAAAGGAGAAGTTAAATGAAGAAACTCTTATCTCTTATGCTTGTATGCGTGCTTTCAATGGCTTGTTGCTTCATTACCGCTTGCGGTAATAAGGAAAAAGCGTATAACGGCATCAAAAAAGTTGAAAACTACGCAGATATGAAAATCGGCTTTATTTGCTTGCACGATGAAAGTTCTACTTACGACAAAAACTTTATCGACTCGGCAAAAGAAGTTTGCAACAAACTCGGCATAAAATACGAGATAAAGACAAACATTCCCGAAGGTAAGGAATGTTATACCGCTGCAAAGAAATTTGCAAAAGAAGGTTTCAATATCGTTTTCGCTGATTCTTTCGGTCATGAGCAATATATGCTTCAGGCTGCTAAGGAATATCCGAATACACAATTCTGCCATGCTACCGGAACAAAAGCTCATACAGAGAAACGCGGTAATCATCATAACGCTTTCGCTTCCATTTATGAAGGTAGATATCTTGCTGGTGTTGCTGCCGGTCTTAAACTTAAAGAGATGGTCGACAACAATCAGATTAAAGATAATCAAAAAGATGCAAACGGAAACATTAAGGTTGGTTATGTAGGAGCATTCCCCTATGCGGAAGTTAAGTCAGGCTATACCTCTTGGTTCTTAGGTCTTAGATCCGTTGTTAGCAATGCGGTTATGGAAGTTAAATTTACAAGCAGTTGGTATGATTTTGATAAGGAAAAATCAACTGCCGAAGCACTTATTGCTTCCGGCTGTGCACTTATTTCTCAGCATGCAGACTCGATGGGCGCTCCCGAGGCGTGCTTCAATGCGGGAATACCCAATGTTTCCTACAATGTGGACACGAGAGCAATGACTGAAGACGCAAAAGTTAACGATTCTTATATCATTGCTTCCAAGGTAAACTGGGCTCCCTATTTCGAATATATGATTGATTGTCTCAAAAAAGGCGAAGAAATAGCGTATGATTGGACGGGTACGCTTG
>CALGVF010000345.1 GCA_937920115.1 uncultured Clostridia bacterium | reverse complement strand
AGCCGCGGAAAGAACAATGAATTAAGCGTAAGATACGCCTGAAAATCGGGTTCGGTTGAGGTTTTTATCGGCTATTTGCCAATTTCTCGACGTGTCCGCGGATTTTTTACTCGGACTCGAAGACTGAAAATTTTATTCGACAAATATTTTTTGAGTATTTACGTTTTTTTCTTGCGTTTTTCAGAAAAGTAGGGTAAAATGTATACACTGCGCTAAGCGGGGAGTTAGCGGTGCCCTGTACTTGCAATCCGCTACAGCAAGGCTGAACGTTCCCCTCGGCTTGTCGTATGGTTGGCTGCGTCCGATAAGGCGTGACGATGTCAAGGTCTTATGCAACGCATAACCGCGAACCGCGTCAGGATAGGGATATAGCAGCGCTAAACGGCGTCATGCGTGTGCCATAAGGTTGCTTTGGCGGAGCGACCTGTCGCACTACCGCTTCGGTACGATTCGTCAAAGGGAACTGCGCAGTAAAATAAAACGTAATAAGCCGTCGAAACCGATTCGTCGGCTTTTATTTTCCCTTTTAAAGGATAATAGATATGGATAAAACGATTCGCGATAATCTCGACAGAATATTCAAGGAAATAGAAAACGGCAACGACCGCGGCGAAAAAATTACCCTTTTAGGAGCGACAAAGTTTGTCCCCATAGAAAGAGTCAACGAGGCTATTAAAGCAGGTCTTACGCATATAGGCGAAAACAAAGCGCAGGAGTTTCGGGATAAATTCGAGTTTTACGGAGACTGCGTGAAGCACTTTATCGGTACCCTGCAAGAGAACAAACTGAAATACGTAGTAGGCAAAGCTGACTACATAGACTCGGTTTCGTCGCTCGATTTAGCGGTAGCGATAAACGAGAAAGCGGCGGCGAAAGGAATCTGCCAAAAGGTAATGATAGAAATCAACGGCGGCGAGGAAGAGAGCAAGACGGGAGCGACGATTGATACGGCAAAAGCCCTCTATAAGTCGATTATCGGCTTGAAAAACCTCGAACTCGGCGGAATAATGGCTTTACTTCCCGTATCCTCGGACGAGGAATATCTCGCGACGATTTGCCGCGAAATAAGAGCGTTTTACGACGAAATAAGGGAAACGACGAAAACCGTTAAATACCTGTCGATAGGAATGAGCGGCGACTATAAAATCGCGATTAAAAACGGAAGCAATATGATAAGGCTCGGAAGAGCGATATTCGGAGAAAGAGATTACGGCGGAGTGAAATAGAATATGGGAATTTTTAATATTTTCGGCGGAAGCAAAAAAACGCAGACTGTAAGCAAAGTTGCAGGGGGTCCCGAGAAGAACATAGATTATTCGGCGAGCGGGTCGATAAACAGGTATTACCCCCGTTCGTTCGACGACGTGGCGAAGATAATAGACGTACTTCTTTCGGGCGAACCGGTGATAATCAACGTAACGGCTCTTGAAAACCGCACGGCGCAGCGAGTACTCGACCTTATGTCGGGGGCGTTATATGCGATTAACGGCAATATGTGCGAACTCGAAAAAGAGGTTTACCTCTTCACGCCCAAAAAGTAGCCGATAAAAGGAAGCAAAAAAAATAAAAAAGAAAACGTAAAAAATTACAAGCGACCGCAAGTTTTCAACTTGCGGTCGCTTTTTATTAAAAAATGAAATAAAAAAATCATAATAATATAAGCCGTTTTGACCTCTATCGACGGCTACGCCGCCACTTTCCCCAAAGGGGAAAGCAAGAAAAAATAGATTTTGTAGAATAATAAAGTATTTAAAAAATTTCTCTTTTTTTATTTTTTTGATATTTTTTTATCAAAAAGAAACAGCCATAAACAAACTAAATAAACTTGCTTTCCCCTATGGGGAGAGTGGCATTTGTAAACGAAGTGGGCAAATGACGAGAGAGGTCGGCTATCGCCGAAGTGAAGTTGCTTTTTTCGGATAGAATTTGCAGTCTTTATTTTTTCCTTTTTACAGCCATTTTTTATTTTCGGCTTTTACTTTTATCTTCCGTTTCATTCTCGGGGTCTTGGTACGCTCTTTTTTCCACGTACGCCATCATACGATTATACAGTATAGCGTAAAACAATACGGCAAGCAAACAGCCAACCCCGCCTAATAGCGGAAATATATCGTCGCCATACGTTTTTAACGCTATCAGTATAATTACGCCGACCCACGCCGCTACGCATAAAACAATCGTCGCGATATGTTCCCGCAACCATTTTTTCTTGAAATAGGACACTTTCTCTTTCAAGGTAAAAACGCTGTTATTAAGGGCGGTAACAAGATTGTTGTCGGCGGCAGTTTTGAAATCCTCCGAATCAACCCGCTCCCCGATTATAAGTTCGTTGATAGTCACGCCAAACTCTTCCGAAAGTAACGAGAGCATTTCGACGTCGGGCATATAGTTGCCGTTTTCCCAACGCGAAACGGTTTTGTTCGTAACGCCGAGTTTTTCGCCGAGTTGCTCCTGAGTCAAACCTTTCTCTTTTCGTAATGTGGCGATAAACTTTCCTATTTTTATCTGATCCATTTTATTCACCTCGAAAAAATTATACTTGTCAAGTATACCTCGGTTCTTGCTAAAATAGTTCCCCATAAAAGGCGAACGCGTTACCCACAAACAGCGAAACGCTTATTTCACAATATTTCCTCGCTTTCACATTCGAGACAAACTCTCTCGATTAAACGATAAAAGTCGCCGTATAAGTCGATTATCCGCAGTTTTTACTTACTTTTTCTCTATGGCGTTGATAATCGCGACGACAGCGGAAAATATTACCGAGGCGACAACCCATATAACCCAACTGCGGGACCAATCGTTCGATAAGAAACTATAACCCAAATACGCCGCAGTCGCAATAGCCCAATACGCCGTATATATCGCCGACGAAACAGACCTTTTCTCTTTATTTTCCTTAGAATACTCGCCCTCTTGCAAAAGTTTTTCGTAACTCGCCCATATTATGCCCGTTTTTATAAAGCAAACGACTCCCACGCCCGCAATAATAAACGTAAGCGAAAGCATTATCATAAAAAACAGGTCGTTTTCGGTATCGACCAACACTCCTACGAAGATAGGAATTAAAGCCGCAATACACAGGCAAGCCCCCGCAATATTACTCTTTTTATGTAAATCTTTATACTGCTCCTTACGCTCTTTCACCATTCCGCTAACGCCGTACTCGGTCTCGAACTTTTCCTTTTCCAAATAGTCGAACGGGGCGGTTTTACTGCCGCTCGATATAAACATTGCGACGGCTATCGCCACGAGAATAACGAGAACTATCATTCCGACCCCGACCGCGACGGCTTCGCTCAAAACGTTAGCCGCAATTTCGATAGCCGATAAAAACCCCAACCGAACCCGCCTCTAAGCCGTCTTTTTAACGCTTTGCGGCAAATTCTCGCTTGAAGTACGTCAAGTACGTCGGCGTTCGCCTTTACCACAAATCATTTAAAAATACGGCTTAGAGGTTGCCCTATATATCAAATCAAATCGATACCGCAAATTTTCAGGCGTAGATTACGTTTAAGTCGCGGCGTTTCCGCGGGTTAGTATACAAATACAAGCCGCGGAAAGAACAATGAATTAAGCGTGAGATACGCCTGAAAATCGGGTTCGGTCGGGGTTTTTATCGGCTAATTGGTTCGTTTGTGAATATTACGCAGACGACATTTACGAAATAATAAAGGAGTAATTTTTATGGAACTTAATTTAACGGCAAACACCCCTGCCGAAGAAAAGATTTTGCAATATTTAAAAGTCAACGCAAGCGAAACCCTTGCGGACAAAATAAACAACGGTACGCCGTTTGAACAAGACGGCAAACCCCTTATAAACAAAAAGACGTTATCGGATTTTATGAAATACGCTTGCGACGAAGCGATGAGACTTGCCGAAAAAGATGCAAATTCCGCTTGCATTGAGGACTCAACCGTTTACGGTTGGGCAGTTCATTATTTTGAAGAAGAGTCAATCGAGGGTACGCTTTACACCGTTGACGGCGAGGAATATGAGCCTGTCGTGAAAGCAGGAAATATTCAAAAATCAACTTATACGCCACTTTCTGTTCCAAAACCGCAAAATCAACAGGCTTCCATATTCGATATTATTTCGCAAGAAAACAATACTGCCGAAACTACGGGAAAAGAGCAACAAGTAATTCAGAATGAGGAAGAGCCGATAAAGGAAATATCAAAGGTTGAAACAAAAGCCGAAAATAAACCCGTTACGGTTGAGCAAATTCCCGCAACAGAGGAAAAACCTCAAAAGAAAGTTTCGCCCGTTTACACGGAATATGCGGCTTTAAAAGAAAAATATCCCGATTGCGTTATCGCTTACCGTTTAGGCGACTTTTACGAGATACTCGGTAAAGACGCCGTTACAATCGCCACCGAACTCGATTTGACTTTAACGAGCCGCGATTGCGGACTCGATCATCGTATTCCTATGGTAGGTTTTCCTTATCACGCCGCAGAAGTTTATTTCGGAAAAATCGTTAAAAAACACAATCTCGTTATATACGAAAACGATAAAGAAATTCAATTTATTGATAAGATAAATATTGACGATAATCGACTCATAGGCCAAGATACGGGCAAAATACTCAATCAAAAAGACTACAAAACAAACAATATGGTTAAAACACTTTACTCCATTTTCGAAAACGATATCGAGGTGAAATTATGAAAGTAGAAAAGATAAAACCCATATAATAGTTAATATATTCCTAACTCTCTTTCAAAATATTGCAATGTCGTAAATTGATATTTCCGAGCTGTAAATTCATCCCCACCGTTTCTACGGTAATCTACATATCCGTTTAAGTAATTGCGGAATTTCTTTATAACAAAATAAAATTTATTCATCAATTCCACATACTCTTTATTGTCTATCGTCGTGGGCGCACCGATATACTTTTCCTCGTTTACTATAACAGCCTTTGTAAAATCTATACCGGTAGACGATTGCGTATCTCGCCCAGTATTTTTGAATTTATAACAATAATTATGACGAATATTAGTTCTTAAAGGCAATGCAAATTTGTTTCCGTCAATATTAACAACCATCACCACATACGGTCTTGACGGTTTATATTCGATTTCCGCATATTGAGTCGTCGGATATTTCGTATAAAAATCCATCGACAATTTATTCAGCGTAAAAATTGTTTGCATTGGTGCCTCTTTGGTAAAATAATGCCCCTTACTTTCGCAAGAGGCACAATCTTCAAACGGGATTTCTTTTTAAGGTGTTACCCTCGCACCATATCTTCATTCGGAATTTCTTTATAAGGTGCTATCCTCGCACCTATCATCTTGATGACCATATTATACACCTTGTCTTTCTAATTGTCAATAGTCTAGTGTTATGTTTTCCATATTTTTTCTTAGTCACCTATAATATTATACGCAAAAACAGCAATTTTAGCCTTTATTCTCTTATATAAATCTTGTTTACCACCTGTTTTTACAAGAACTGTTCGTAGTTAACATCCATTTTTACTGTAATATCATAGCCTTTGCCTATCTCTATGCGGTCTATAAGTTTACAGATTATCATTTTCTTCCGCTCGTGACTTGCCGTAGCAAACTCGTCCGCCCAACTTTTGAACGTATCGTAATATCCGTCCAAATGTTCCAAAATTTCATTTTTATCGGTATATTCTTTATACGCCTGCGGGATTTGCTTTTCGTATTCCGCTAACTTTTCTTTCGCTGCACTTATCGACGCGTTCAGTACGTCTACGGTAAATGACGATTCGCCTATCAACGCTTTTCCAACTTCGCTTACAAGTTTGCTAAGTACGGCTTGTTCCTTTTCCGTTTTTTGCTTCAACGACAAATACACGGACTTTTTCTCTTTTACGATATTCTCATACCGACTCTTAATCGCTTCGTCTTTTGCGCTACCCTTGATTTTTTCAAGCGTTTGATTTACGGCAAACAGCACAGCCTCGTCAACTCTATCCGCAAGATACTGCGTCATTCCGTCGCACTTACCGCGTTTTCTTGCTCTGTTCGGACAACAATACTTGATACCCATATAAACTCTCTTCTCGCCTTTCGCCGTCGTGTATGTATCCGTATATGAAATGCCGTACATTTTCGAACCGCAATGTTTGCAGAAGATGTTTCCACCGAGCAATGCCTTACCTCTCGTCGTATACGCGATACTGCTTTTTCTTGCCATTTCGTTAGTCCTTTGAGCCATTATCCGTTGCGCTTCTTCAAATTCTTTATCCGATACGATTTTCATCGACTCGTTCACGGGCGATTGCTTTCCTCCGCGCTCGAATATTCCGAGATATATTTTATTTTTCAATATTCGGTTTATCGAATTAGGTTGAAATTTCGCCCCTGCGTGAGTTTTTACACCGCACCTATTCATCTCTTCGCTCAATCTGAACGTCCCGTAACCATCGTAAACCGTTTTATGAAAGATGTATTTTACAAGAGCGATTTCCTCGGGAACGGCTTCGAGTTTTACAAGTTCTCTGCCTCTTTTTGTAACAACGCCGCTTTTAACAAACTTATACCCGAAAGGGCAATTACCGCCCGTAAACTGCCCTTCCTCTACCATTTGCCCGAGTTTCGTTTTAACTCGGAGCGACGTCTTTTTACTTTCGCCGCCCGCTTGCCAGAACCTGATGTAATTCATCAGATAATCCGTATCGCTGTCAAAGGACTGTTGCCCTTCTTTCGTGGACCACACCTCGATGCCGTGTCTTACGAACCATTCGAGAACGAAAGGCGTTTCGTTTTGTATTCTGCCGAGCCTGTCGAACATAAAGACCAACAATACTTCGAACTCGTGATTTTCAGCCGCGACCTTCAAATCCTGAATCGCGTCGCGTTTCTCAGCCGACACCTTAAACCCCGATATACCTTTTTCGTAATATTCGTGAGTTATAGTCCAACCCATTTGCTCGGCATATTCTCTGCACGCTTGCCTTTGCATGGGAATATCGTCTTTATCCACTTGACCTTTTGTCGATACTCTGTACAGGCAGTTCGCTCTTTTTACCATATCTTTGCTCCTTTTGAATACGGTCGTTGAATGAGTCTATAAGCATACGCTTAACGTCGTTTATCGCATCCTCGTTTCCGTCACCGAAAATAATCGTGATTTTATATTTCTCTCTTTCTATAACTATTTCGCGAATATCTTTTCCTCCCTCGGACTTCGATCTGATTTCTAATCGGATATCCGAATAAGTTTTGTAGTCTTTGTTTGCCTACGCCGGGAATGTAAGCCGTTTCAAAGATTACAGGAAAAGTTTACAACTCAAATATGCAAAAACTCTGCGCATTAAAAAATTTTTTTAATTTTTTTCACTATAAAGGGAAAAGATGTTGCACGGTAAAAAATAAAAAAAGCGAGATTCAACTCCT